>DATNRE010000723.1:0-3470 GCA_036703685.1 Candidatus Obscuribacterales bacterium | reverse complement strand
TGATTAAAGCGCGTCGTATGAAAGGACGGGCTCGTTTAACTTTTTAATTCCTTGATCCTAACTCAAGAAAACCTATTGCTAGTCCCACGAACTCATTGCGATCCTGACGGTTAAGCGAAAGGAAATTTTGAATTTGTGGGTGGCAGTACCTAATTAATGTTACCCAAAATCAATCGACTCCGCCATCCCAAAGACTTCAAAGCCGTCTATAGCAAAGGACTGCATCGCAAAACCCGTCATTTAACCTTGAGGGCTTTACGAGGTCAACCCCATAGAATAAAAGGGAATTCAACAGAATTGTCGTCTGTTCAGCCGACTCGGATGGGAATTTCCATCAGTCAAAAAGTCAGTAAGCGCGCGGTGGTTCGGAATCGGATTAAACGTCAGATTCGGGCAGTTTTGCATCAGTTTTTACCCTTGATCTCACCGGGTTGGGACGTTGTGATCGTTGTTAAACCAACGGCCGATCAGTGCAATTATTCAGAAATTCTGCAAGAATTAGAAAAGTTGTTGGTAGAAGCAGAGGTTTTAAATGGGTATACGGGAGGAAAGTTTTTATGAAGGAGGCCCCGCAATTGGCGACCTCATTATCAATCTATTAATAGGACTGACGGTGATTGGCATCCCTCTAGCGATTGGGGCGATTGTGCGGGCATTATGGCTGCGCTATCGGATCACGAACCGCCGAATCTCTGTCATAGGTGGATGGATGGGACAGGATCGTACGGATATTGTCTATTCGGAAATCATCAAAATCGTCAAGGTTCCCAGGGGACTCGGGACTTGGGGCGATATGGTTTTAACGCTGAAAAATGGTTCTCGTCTGGAACTGCGGGCCGTCCCTCGATTTCGAGAAACCTATGACTTTATCCTCGATAAAATCTCACCCCAAGCCCAAAAAGCCAGTGCGACAACTGGCCGATGATCGGGGAACAGGATGCAGTTTTTTCAGTTTTGAGCCTGAAGGCTGACGGATGGTAGGGATTGTCGCTAACCCATAAATCCGGCGTCGGCTGATGGTTCCTAAAATTATATATATTTTACGCAAGCAGTTCAATAAACTCAAAAGAATGGACTTTGGTATCGGGTTTCTTTCCAATAATGTGATGTTGCCGATCCTAGATTTTTTCTACGGGATCGTGCCGAGTTATGGTTTAGCAATTGTGGCGTTAACCTTAGTGGTTCGCTTCGCGCTTTACCCCTTGAATGCGGGTTCTATTCGCAATATGCGGCGAATGAAAGTCACCCAACCGTTGATGAAAGAACGGGTTGATCAAATCCAACAACTGCATAAAGATGACCCGGTGAAACAACGGGAAGAAATGAGCAGAGTCTACAAAGAATTGGGAAACCCCTTAGCTGGATGTTTCCCACTTCTGATTCAAATGCCGATTCTTTTTGCTCTTTTTGCCACCTTGCGGGGTTCACCCTTTTCTGATGTCAACTACAGCGTAGATCTACAGATTTTACCCCAAGAACAGATAGAACAAATTCAGCCCCAAGCCTACGCCACGAAAGCTCAAAACTATTATTTTGCCGATGGAATTCATACTTCCGTGGTCGCAATGATTCCCAGTGGTAATCGTGTAGGGGTGAACGAGAAGGTAAACGTAGAACTCCAAACCATTGATGGTAAACCCTTAGCATCGGAATTGGAGAAATATCCCGATGTGAATTTAATCCCCACCTGGAAAATTCTGAAAGGGGAAGATAAGCTCCAAGTCGGTGAAAACGGTCAAATCCTGGCGATAGCCCCTGGAGATGCCACGATTCAAGTGGGTCTGAGGGGATTAGCTTCAGATAAAGGATTTCTGTTTATTGATGCCTTGGGTCGGGTCGGGGCCGTTGATCCCGATGGTACGATTCACTGGGATATTGTCGGGATGATTCTGGCCTTTGGGGTATCTTTATACCTGAACCAAGTTCTTTCGGGACAGGGGCAAGGTTCCAGTGGCAATCCTCAGCAAGATACCGTTAATAAAATTACCCCCGTGCTGTTTAGTGGGATGTTTTTCTTCTTTCCCCTTCCGGCGGGTGTGTTGTTGTATATGCTGATTGCGAATATCTTCCAAACGGTTCAAGCCTTTATTCTGTCGCGGGAACCGCTGCCCGAACACTTGCAAAAAATTGTGGAAGAATCTAGTAAGACAGCTAAATTAGCAACGGTCGATGGGGAACGAGAATCATTACCCTTTGAGCCGGGACGTTCTAAGAAAAAGGCGCAATCGTAGAAATGAACAATAGCGATATACAACAGGGGCAAGAATGGTTAGAGGAATTGCTCAAATTAGGGGCAGTTCCCTCCCAGGTAAAACCCAGTTTAGAAGCGGATTCCTGTTGGTTAACCATTGATCAAGTTAATCTCACCCCCGAACAGGTGGCAACTTTAATTGGCCAGGACGGGGAAGTTTTGGATGCGATTCAATATTTACTCAACGCCATTCATAACCTCGGTAAAGAGGACGAAAATCGCACCTCTTACACCGTAGAACTCAATGGATATAGAACTCAACGTCATTTGGAATTGCGGGCTTTAGCTGACCACGCGGCCAGTCGTGTCCGTGAAACTGGGGGAGAGGTGGAAATTAAATCCCTGTCTTCGCCAGAACGACGTCTGATTCATTCCTTTCTCCAAGAAAGCGATGATTTAGAAACCTATAGTCGGGGACAGGAACCCGATCGCCGTTTAGTGATTAAAATGAAGGGCTAGACAGGGAAAACTTGTTTAGCCTTGCTTATTGTTGGCAGGTGGGAAAATAATTATGGACTCCATCTATATCCCAGATTTACTCAGGACACAAAACCGATCTTTAGAATTTGAGTTTCAAGAGTTTTTCCCCGACTTAGAAACTCTAACTCCCGTTCGAGGTCGGATGCGGGTCAGTCACAAAACCACTTATATCGAGGCGGTGGTTCAGGCGGAAACCATTGTTACTTTGACCTGTGACCGATGTTTAAAACAATATAACCATCGGTTAAAGGTTGATACTTCTGAGTTGATTTGGTTGGACGTTTCGGTAGATAAAGTCGATACTTCTAAAGCTGAAGTAGAAATTTCTTTAGATGAACCTGTGGAAAGTTTGCACCCCCAGGGTAATTTTTTACCTGGGGATTGGCTCTATCAGCAATTGTGCCTAGCCCTACCGCTCCGCCAACTCTGTGAGGGGCCCTGTGAACTGCCCCAACCGATATCCACCGAATCCCAGCCTATTATCGATCAACGCTGGGCTTCATTACAAGATTTAAAGCAAAACCTACAGTAATTCAGAGGTGGTAATGGGTAATAGGTAATGGGTAATGGGTAATAGGTAATAGGTAATAGGTAATAGGTAATAGGTAATAGGTAATAGGTAATAGGTAATAGGTAATAGGTAATAGGTAATAGGTAATAGGTAATAGGTAATAGTTTACTCCCCCTGCTCCCCCTGCTCCCCCTGCTCCCCCTGCTCCCCCTGCCTCCCCTGCTCCCC
>DATNRE010000722.1:0-2445 GCA_036703685.1 Candidatus Obscuribacterales bacterium | reverse complement strand
TATTGAGATTAGGGCTATTAGACGAGTCAGACGAGAATCAAGATGATGATTAAAATTCAGAATTAGAGCATAGAATTTTAGGTATTCGGAAGTGATAGAAAAAGCGATCGCTATTCGGTGTGAGTCGTGATTTATAGGCGATCGCAATTTTAAAGTTTAATCAACAATCTAACTTTTGCGAGAATTTTTTGGTTGTTAATTCTATATAGAAGCAGCAATATCTCTATAGTTTTACCAAATTATTCCCAAATTTAACACAAAACCCTTTAAAACATCTTCCCCTGAAACCGTAGCAGGAGAATCTAAAAACTCAACCTCTTTTCCGGGTCTATAAGTCTCTACTTGACGAGATTTACGATTAATTAATATACCCAAACGCAGACCATTATCTATATATTCCTTCATCTTTTCCTGTGTAGTCTTCAAACTATCACTAGGAGAAAGTAACTCAATTACAAAATCAGGACAAATAGGGGGAAACTTTTGTTTTTCCTCATCGGTTAAAGCATCCCATCTTTCTAACTTAATCCAAGAAGCATCAGGAGAACGATCTGCACCATTAGGCAATTTAAAACAAGTCGAAGAATCAAAAACTATACCCTCCTTATTTTGCTCATTCCAAATCCAAACTTGAGCAGTAATACCCGCATTACGATTTCCCGTTTCTCCTCCCGTTGGTGGCATAATTATTAATTCTCCATTGGCATTTCTTTCAAATCTCAATTCTCGGTTATTTTGACATAGCTTGAAAAACTGGTCATCAGTCATTTTTATTACTGAATCTAAATTGACAGTTAAAGCATTCATTGTCATATCCTCATTGAATGTTCAGGGAGAAAATTTAACTATTTCATATCCTATTATATATTAACTGAATATTCCTTTTTGATCGAGGAATTATTTTCAAATAAAAGTTGTAGAAAGCCTTGTCGGATTTCTAGTGGTAAGGTTTGAAAGAGGTTATAGAAACCTGTGCTAGTTAGCAAAGAATCTGTAATTTCTGTTTGACTCACGGCTGTTTTTTCCTTTTTTACACAGTCTTTATCTAAATTATATCGCCATCAATCTTTCTAAACGATAAGCGATCGCACTAATTTTATTTTCTTAGCCAATTGATTAAAAGATTTTTAATGCGTATTAGTCTTTCTGGTGAGATATTTCCTAAACGTGCATTGATTATAGATGATTCGACACTTGTTAATCGTCCTAGCCGAATTAAAGAAGCCACTTTAAGTCCAGTAGTAATATAGTCAGAATCTGAGGTATTAATAATTTCGTCAAATCCTAGAGTAGCTTGATGGAGACGAGAAGAAATTAAAGCAAGTAATAAATCACGATGGCGACTTGGTGAAATAGCAATAATTAAAGCTGGACGTAGTTTTCCTGATTTCAAGTCTGCTTGAGGAAAACGAATTAGAACAATATCACCTGGTTTCATGGTTGATAAATTTCTTGAGCATCTCCTAGGGAATATTCAATTTCATCTTCTTGTTTGAAAAATTGCTCTAATGAAAATTTTTGCCAGTCTTCATCTTGCCAATTAGTATATTCTAAAATGTTATTTGGCTCAGTGGCAATTAATCGGGTAAAGTTGGCAATTTTTTCAACAATGTGATCAGGTAATCGGTCAATCTGTTGGTGAAGTTCTTCACGAGTTGTAGCAGACATAAGTTAAATTATTTGATTAAGGTGTAAAAATAAATACCTATATAATTTTACCAAATCATCCCCAAATTTAACACAAAATCCTTTAAAATATCTTCCCCTGAAACCGTAGCAGGAGAATCTAAAATCTCAACCTCTTTTCCTGGTCTATAAATCTCTACTTGACGAGATTTACGATTAATTAATATACCCAAACCCACACCATTATCTATATATTCCTTCATCTTTTCCTGTGTGGTTTTCAAACTATCACTAGGAGAAAGTAACTCAATTACAAAATCAGGACAAATAGGGGGAAACTTTTGTTTTTCCTCATCAGTTAAAGCATCCCATCTTTCTAACTTGATCCAAGAAGCATCAGGAGAGCGATCTGCACCATTTGGTAATTTAAAACAAGTCGAAGAATCAAAAGCGATGCCAGTACCATCAACATCAGTCCAATTCATGACCTGTTGAGTGATTCTCGCATTTTTGTTTCCGGTTTCTCCTCCCGTTGGTGGCATAATTATTAATTCTCCATTTGCATTTCTTTCAAATCTCAATTCCCGGTTATTTTGACATAGCTGAAAAAACTGCTCATCAGTCATTTCTATTAAGGATTTCAAATTGACAGTTAAAGCATTCATAGTCCTATCCTCATTCAATGTTCAGGAAGAAATTTTAACTATCTCATATCCCATTATATATTATATTCCCTGCCTCCCCTGCCTCCCCTGCCTCCCCTGCTCCCCCTGCCTCCCCTGCCTCCCCTGCCTCCCCTACTCCCCCTGCCTCCCCTGC
>DATNRE010000721.1:0-9217 GCA_036703685.1 Candidatus Obscuribacterales bacterium | reverse complement strand
AATGGCGAAGCTGACACCAAGTGCAAAGTAGCAAGTTAAACCCCTTCTGGGTAAAGGTTACAGCCTCTAGTCTTCATCGTCATCGTCAAAGTATAAACATGAACGGGTGCAAAGTTCATCCATACAGTACCGCTCGAACTTGTAGGCTTGACGGTAGGCTTTGGCATAGGCTTCTGTTCCCATTGGCGGCATGGTGAAATCATCCCCAAATAATGCAACTAAAATCTTTAATCCTTTCAAACCATTGGCTAGGGTGAACTCTAAAAACGATATCAGCTTACCCTCGGTGATGTGGTATAACTGCCATTCATTCCCATCGGGTATCAATCCCCAATTCCCAACTTTAAACCCGTAAACGTCAAGCCACACAGTTGAGTTATCAAGCCTGAATTTCAGGTATTTAAACTTGCAAAATTCAGGGTCAATAACGTCAATCATCTCGATATTGTTGATGATAAAATCCTCCCCAATCTGTTCACCGTCAAGACAGTTCTGTTTAAATCCGTTCATGGTTTTAGTCCTAAGTTGTTGAAGGTTAGGAGAGGGTTTTAAGCCCTCTCAGTAGTTGATTAGTTGTTAGAATTAAACAGCTTCGACTATTGCTTGTCCTTGTTGTTCATCAGGTTTGAAAGCATAGTCCAGATTTGTTAAGCGTTCCCAGCGTTTCACTTCTGGCATAGACCCGTACCATAGAATCCCCAGGCAATATTCAAATCCTTCTACCTTGTAATTCTCTGAGATGTGGATTTGACCGCTCCATGATGACCGAAACCAGTTACTCCATTTGAGCATTAACCTTTTGTTGCTGAACCCGACTAATAAAGTATTGTCCCGTCGCCATGCCCTTGAGTTTAGTTGGGTTAATTCCGGTTGGTTTTCCGATTGAGCTTGCAGAATTTCAAGTAACGGCGGTTCAGGTGTGGGTTCACCGTCTGTATGTTTTGGGTAGAAGCTATCAATAATTCCCTGGACGCTAATTTCTGATAAAACTTGGGAAAACATTACCAACCAACAATCCCAATCACTTTCGATAATCTCAAATTTTGTAGAATAACCTTGCTCAATGCAATCCTTGGCAATGGCTTCTAACTCTGATTTAAAGCGCCGTTTCTTGGCAAAAAAAGCTCGGACTCCCGATTCATCATCCCAGTAGATATTGTTAGAATATCGTTTCACTCGTTCGGGGTCTGGTGTTGGCTCCGGTGTGGGTTCGGGTGTTGGCTCAAGTGCCACAGGTTCCGGGGTTGGTTCGGGGGCCGTTTCAAGTGCCACAGCTTCGGGTTCACCGTGAATGATTCCCTCGATTTCAATTAACAAATTTAACGGTTCAACATTGGCATCCTCCATTGAGCAAATTAAACTTTTAACCCGGTTAACAACATCTGAATACTCCCCCATGATGATGTCCAGTTGCGCTTTTCGGTAGGTTAAAAGTTCAAGTTGAGAGTTGATTGAATCGAGTTCTGATTGTAGAGAGTTCATGGTTTTAATCCTGAGTTATTGAAGTGATAAGGGGGATATTTCCCCCCCAATTGTTTACAGTTCGGCTAGGTCTTCGAGGTATTGAGATAGTTGGTTTTGATCCATACAAACTTGCTCACCAGTTCTTAACAACCAAGCGACTAAACCGTTAGAAAATGATGCTCCGATGATGATGTCATCTGGTTGAATGATTCGGTTTAAGTCGATACTTAGAAGCCGTGCGTCGAGGGTTTTGGCTGTTCTCAAGTGCCGGAAAAGGGCAACTTGGGAACGATTGAATCTTTTAATGGTATTCATCGTTCCCTTGCTCCTAAATACCCAGTGAGTCGCGGGAGATTTGAAGCTGTTCGTCTGTTATTTCATAGTCGTAAATGGGTTTAATGCGTCCAGCACTTTTAGGTTTTCCGCCCCATGAAGTCCATGCTCGGTCAAACGAAACCTTCTTAACTTCTGATGATTTGATATGACCTTTCACCGCACGAATGTGTTTGCATTCAATAGAGCGATATTGATGGTCAGGACACTCGCAGAAGGTTTTATTGGGGTGAAGAACAACGTTATAAATAGAACCGTTCAAAGGGTTTGACACTTGAAACAAACCGGGAAAATTACCGTTAACAACAATCAATTGAGTTGATTTTGATTCCCGTGCCGCGTCGCTAAATTCTGGAGTGTGTCGGACTGCAAAAGCTAGGGCTAGAACTAAGTCGCGGGTATTGGGTTTAACATCAAAGCGGTTAAAGGTTGGATGTCCAGGGAATGTAACGTTACCTTCAATGACCTCGAACTTGTTCCCGTTAACATATCCGGTGGTGGTATCGTGCCATACGACCCGAATCTCGAAGTGGATAATGTCGGTGAAGATTTGAGCTACCATGATATTGAATCCTTTAATTAGGGTTTGTAGAGAGGCAAGCGGCGAACCGACCAAAGTTAGACCGCTTGTCTCTGTTTGTGTTTTATGGACATCAGAGAGTTTTTTGAATCACCGCTACACTCGTAGGCTTCACGGCTCCCAGCATCAGGGTTTTGCTTTGCTCTCATCTGTCTATACTCTTAATATAGCTAACTTCTATCCTTTTGCCTAGTATTTATCTATACTAATTTCTTATATAGTATATCCTTAGTCTATAAGTTTAGGCTATACATTAGTATAGATAGGGTTACAGTCCGCTCTGGGTGAGGGGTGTAGGTTTATTAAGTTGTCAGGAGTTGGATTAATTGGGGTTTGTTTAGGGGTTTACGTTTACCATTGATAAGCGGTCGCCAGTTGAGTTTTAGGCTTTTCGCTTCATCTCGTAGCTTAGTTATAGTCCATCCTGTATAGTCGGTTGCTGTGGGTTTGAGTATAGCCTGTTCTATAGCTTCTGGTATAGCCTCCGGTTCCGGTGTTTGCTGTGCGATCGCTTCCGGTTCCTCTGTGGCTTCTGGTGTTGTGTCTAGCTGTGGTGTAGCCTCTGGTATAGCCTTTATAGTAGATTTCAGTTCGGTTTTCAATGTCTGTATCGTTTCCGGTTTGGGCTGTGGTATCGGTTCCGGTGTAGCGGTCAGTCGGTTTTGTTGATTATGCTTGGCTTGTTTCACCTCACGCCGCCAAACTGATTCGGGGGCAAATATCCAAAGGGTCACGGCGTAAACAGTCGCAGCAATAGCGGTTAAAGCGTTCATGGTTGATTCTCCTAAGTTTTCGAGGTACTGAAGGGCTTGCGGTGAAAGGGCTTGTATCGTTTCCCCCTCACCTGTTATTAAACAGTATAGCCTAGTTGTATATCCTTTATCTAGTCTTAAACTATACTAATTATTTATAGGGTATATCCTTAGTCTATAAGTTTTCTGTATAGTTCAGTATCTATACTTTGCAACTATATCTAAGCTATACTATAGGGATAGATTTAGAGGATAGATTAATGGCAACTTATAAACTCCCAGAAGGGCAAAAACTCGCAACATTCAAGGTTGATGAACAGGACTGGGAAGCGTTCAAGGCATTATGTGACGCTCAAGGAACCAATGCAAGCCGTACCCTAATAAGCTTTATTGAACAATCACTAGCAGATGGGAAGATAGACGAGTCACTGTTACCCAAGTCTCGGAGTTCATCTAGTCAGAATATAGACATTGATATAGATAATTTAGAAGCTAGATTAATGGATAGATTAATGGCTAAACTAGATGATAGATTAGAGGCGGCTTTATCGGGAAAGTCCTAACCCTCACCCATGAGCTAGAGGCGGTGAGGGAGAAACTTGAAATGGAGAAATATCAACACAGCCAGACTGAAATCACCAAGGATAAAGCCATTCGTGATTTCACAGCCTATCAGAAGGAAATGTGCAGCAAGGAATCCGACCTTTTAGCGATTCCAGGCTATAAAAAGCACGTCAAGGAACTGAGGGAAGAGGTTGAGAAACAGGATCTAGAAATTGCTGATCTAACTGAGGAACTGCAACGGATTAAGACGCAATTGGAGGGAAAGGATTTAGCGATCGCAACCCTTCAAACCGAGAACCAAAAACTAGAGGGACGCCTGGGAGACGCGGCTAAGAATGAGATTTTTCTTAGTGAAGAATTACAGCGATTCAAGTATGGGATTGTACCCGGTGAGGATAAACCACTTGGCGAACAATTGCAACTATTCCCAACTGAACCGGAGCCAACCCCGGAACCGGAACCGGAAAATACTGAATCCCCCGCTGCCCATGAACCGGAAATAATCAAGCCTGAATCAACCCCGGAAACGGAATCAAACCCAGAAGAAATCGATTTTACTGGCACTATTCCCAGGGGGGAACTTGTTAAGTACATCAACGAAAATTTCCCAGATCTCGATTTTAAAGGCCATCAAATCGGGGCTTGCTTTAATATCAACCTCAAAACCGGAAAGCCAAAAAGCTCAAAGTTGTCAACCTATGAATCGGATTATGGATTTAAGTACGTCGGAATGATTGAAGGAGAGCATCGCTTTAGACTGAACAGCAAACCGTAAAATTATCACAATTTCAAACTCCCCAAAGTCCCCACACGTCGGGGTTTTGGGGTTGTTTTTGTCCAAGGGTGCGTTAGTGCGAGTTTTTGCGAACTATTGCGAACTATTGCGAATTTTATCAAGGATGCGTTAGTGCGTCAGATTGCGTCATTATCCGTATTTTAAAAACATTTCCGCAAATTTCCGCAATGGGCTTAGGGTTAGTTAATGTCGCTATAATTCCTTACACGGCGGGAGGTGTGGCTACTTTCTACCCATGATAAAATGCCACGGAATTGATAAGAAATATCAGAGAATCGACTCGAAGCAATTACAACGCCGTTCCCCCGTGTACCAGCTACATTTGACGTGGGGGTGGTGGTGGCGATCGCCATTAACCAACAACTAACTCATAGATAACTTTTAGTCGATCATCTGCCCTTAGAGCTTGATTAAATAGTGATAGAGGATCGGACGAGAATGTGTCGATTAACCATCGGGCTTGTTCGACATACTTTCGGATATAGGCTATGCCAACAACCGTAACCATATCCGCCAAGGTTGCTTGGCGAAATACCCCGTGATTAAGATTGTCTCTACTAATGTACTCACCCGTATGCGATTTCCATAGCTGGCCTACTCGTTCAATGATTAGATGTAATTCAAATTTATTATCGTTGCTGATCAATAAATCCCCTACATCAAACTTGTCAAAGTAGGTGGCTTTGTCGGGTATGTTTTGGGGTTCTGCGGGTACGTTGCGGGTATCTTGTCGGGTAGGATTTTCCTTATCCTGTAAGGGTTCCGGGTACGTCGGGTACGATTTAGCAATTTCATTCTCTATTTCAACCGACACAACTTCAATACTAGCGGGTGAAATATTAATATTTTCTTCTTGCGCGCGTAATTTAGAAATCGTACCCGACGTACCCGGCAATCCCTCTGTGTATGGGTTTTCGTACCCGTCATCGTACCCGCAACGTACCCGCAACGTACCCGGCGGAGTGAAACATAACCCTTTAATTCCGGTTTTCCCATTCTTAACGTCAATCACTACCCTGAATGCTTTGGGGAATATTTTTAGGAACCCGGCAATGATGTTGTTTTTGGATTTGATGAGTTTATCGGACTTATTCATAGGTTCTTCCCAGATTGCTTTTTTCTTGGCCGTACTCAAGGTTTCATAAGTTAATGTTCCATTGGTGATGTACCAGTCCTCTAGTTTGTCCCAAAGTTCCTGAGCGCTTAGAGTTGAATCAGGACTATAACTAAGACCGGAATCAGCTACAAACTGCCACAGATGCGAGTTCTGGCATCGGATATCGTCTAGGGCTTTCTCGGTACTGGTGTAATCGATGCCATTGGTCATAAGGTCGGTTAACCCTTGCAATACTTTGTTTAAAAATGCGGGCAAAACGTTTGTTTTAACCCACTCCGGGTCGTACTTAAATCTTGAATCCGCTTCTATCTCACCAGCACTCTTATCAGCACCAATCTTGTAAGTTTTGTCAAAGGACAACACAGCAAACCTAGACTTGATAGCCTCTAACGCCGCTCCCAATCTGGGAACATCATTTATATTGAACAGAAACACAGTCTGAGGGGAAAATTCAGACTCGTTTTCGCCCTTACGTTCATGGCTTAATGTATCTCCGGTGATTGCAGCCTTTAATGATTGCAAACGATCAAGGCTTGCAGCGTTGCCATTCTCAGATGCCCAGTTAACCCGCGAGTGAATCAATTTTGCAAGTGGGAACTTCCGGCCGGAATCATATTGTGCAAAATCATCTAAACCCGCCCCTGTCATTCCGTGATAACCATAAAGAGCGGCGACGGCTTCCCTCAAGGTATCCTTCCCGTTTGACCCGTGACCTTTACAGAGTAAAGCTTTGATTGAGCGACCTTTGTAACGCCGTACCGTACTTAAATCTAAGGATGCCCCAATTGTTTTTAAGAAGATATCCTGTTGCTCCGGTTCTAAGGCCTCTAGCATTTTGTCGCAGTGGTGCGAATCAGCGTTAGGGTCAAAGGTGATGACAGGATCATAGAGGAAAAAATGATCAGGAGAATGGGGGATTAATTCAAACTGGGGAACTGGGTGAAGGTTAGGTGCTTTTGATTCCCAATTAATTTTTAAAATACCATTGGAGCAATTCAGCCCGGATGGTTTTGCTTCGTCGGGATGTATCCCTAGCAAAGATTTTGCCCAATCTAAAACTTGAGAAATGAATCCGGGCTTCGCATAAGGGAATTTTTTCCCTACACAATATTTATTGAGATAATTTGCGATGCGCTTTCGCTCCGTTACATCTTCACGTTTTTTATAGTGGGTTCCTGTCCACTCACAGAGATTTCCATTCACACAAATCCAAGGCTTGTCACCATACAGAAATTGAAAAGCAGCCTGTGTAATCTCAGTTCCAAAAAATTCAATAGGCTCGTTTTGTAACTGTGAATCTTCCTCCTCTGACTGCTGAGGAGTGTTGCGACGCTCGACGGCTGCATGAATAGCTATCTCTAAGCGTTCAATAAATTCATCTCGATTCATGTCGGGGTAGGCTTTCTTAAAATCAACAATGTCGCCCCCTTCTGGCATTTCTGGCCAGAAGTCTAGGGGGTCAATTACGATGCAATTGATCTCACTCTCTGTATTTTTATTGTACTTCTGACACGCTTCTAGGACATTCTGAGCATATTTTTGACCAGGATTGTCGTTGTCTCCAAAATAAATAATATGAGTGTTGAGGATTGCTAAGTCCGCAACAGCGCGAGCTACATCATCTTTAGACTTTGCACCTTGCACAGTAGTAGCGACAATTCCCCAGTCTCGCGCTGTTTCGACGCAAGATTCACCCTCAACCATCAAAACAAATTTATTTTTGCCGTGTTCAACTACGTCATCAAATCGGTATAAATTCCAGGGTGCATCACCTTTTCTGGCTTCAGTTTCCCCATTAGAGTTAACGTGGTAGGGGGTAATATGTTTGTAATCTTCCTTCCTTTTCCCTAGCTTAAATTTAGTTCGATTTCCATCAGCATTATATCGCTCAATTCGTTCTACCCATTGATTTTCAGAGTATTGATAAATCGTTTTTACCTCGGTAAATCCACCTAAAACAAAAGAAATTCTTTGAGCTTTGTTGGTTGGAACTTCTGGGAATGTTGCTATTTTTATCTGAATAGAAAGTGGTTTTACTTCTCGCGGTTTAGTGACTTGTTTTGAGTGTGTTTTTGGGGTACTTTGCCATTGACCGTGATCGCTATCATATTCATTACGTTCATCATATTCAATGTTGATATTGAATTTTGATGCCATTTCCTCTATTGATTCCCTAAAATTCTCAATCCCAGAAAGCTTTTGAAATAATTTGATACTTCCTCCATTCTCCCCACACCCAAAACAGTAGAAGCCCTCCCCATCCGTCAGGGTGAAACTAGGTGTTTTTTCATCGTGAAATGGGCATAGGGCAACGAATCCAGCCCCAGTTTTTTTCAGATTTAAACCAAAGCTCTCGGCAATTTGGGTAATAGGAATATCCTTAACTCTATCAACTGTATTTTGATGAATCCAGGTATTAGCTGTTGCGGTTTTGGCATTATTCATGATAAAATTCCCCCTATGGTTAATGGATAGATAAGTTTTCGGTAGAAACAACAAAACCACCAAGGTATGACGGCCCGGTGGGTTTTGTTGTATTGGTGGTGATGATCGCGATCGCATCCCCAAACATCTCTAGGGGACGGACTTTATCAGAATCTACGCTTTCCCTGTGTAAATTCTGTAGATTGTATGATATAGTTAAATAGTCGTTTAAGTATTCAACTTTTCTATTTGAGAAGATGATTAAAAGGACTAACCTTTTAAAACTAACCCTTGCATTTTGCGGGTAAATACCCCCTGTATTTTTGGGGGAAAAGCTGATATAGTACATAATAACTAAGGGTTTTAAGCCCTGCTAATCATTTGGACACCCGCCTGGAAAGCGGGTTTTTTGTTGGGGTGGTTTCCAACAAAATCTAATAATAAGATAGCATATAAACTCAATGAAAGATCAAGCAATGGTTCAAGATATGCCTAATTTAAGGCAAAAACCGACTTAATTCTTGGTGACAAAAAACAAGTTAGTGATTTTAACTTGTGTCTAATCTTTTTTTGCGGGAGTTGTGCTAAACTCCTTGACCCGCCGAACCAGTAATATTTTTTAACTCTATAGGAGTTATGCGTTATAAATTTAATAATGTTGAATTTTTGAGGGGTATTCAAGTTTGGTTTTGATTCAATTGAATCATTTGATTAAATTAATACCCCGTCAACAATTCGGCTCCCCATTAAAATACCGCCCACAATATCCCTCGCCCCTAACCCCATACTGAATCAAATAATCTTCATAGTTTTTTTCAGGTCGCGGCGGTGACACAACTTTGTAGTTAGAAGCAAACCGATCACGGTCAAGGCAACCAGAGCCGCCGTTATTCTGAAGACAAAACCAAGCCTCCGATCCTTCCTCAATAACAATAGGCTTGTTAGGCTTCTTAGTAATGACTACGGGTGGTTCTAATGGTTGGGTAGGTGTTGTTAGTTCCCTGCGAATATCACCGGGTTTTATTTTTTCCTTGGGGTCAGTTTTTGTGATAGTTTGACGACTATTAACTACATGAATAATTCCCCCAATCAAGCTAACTGTGATGGTAGCGATCGCAATCCCTTTTAACAATATCAATCTAGGCTTACTATCGTCTAGCTCGGAGGAGGTCGGGTTAATATTAATT
>DATNRE010000720.1:0-1861 GCA_036703685.1 Candidatus Obscuribacterales bacterium | reverse complement strand
GCAAGAACAGGAATTTCAACGCCATTTCCGTCTAACTCAGAATCATAGATATAAGTTACTCCATTCGCCAAATCAAAGGTGGCAAGTTTAATACCATCTTCTAAGGTTGCAGATGCATTGGGAAGTTGATAAACCTCATAGCCTTCAAAATTATAATCTTGCCCTGAAAAATTTTCAATTTTGTTAATACTAGTCTGATCACTGCCCCAATTTAAATTAACTTTTCTATCTAAGCTTGCTACTTCAACAACAGGAGGAGCAATATTAGGTAATTGAAATAGTTGATCAAAAACAATTTGTGCAGTAAGATCATTTGTTTTCATTGCTGTAATACTGCTTAAATTATCTGTGCCCTGTCCATAAACCAGTGCAACCACTACTTGTGCGGTGTCGCCTAAATTCAAAGAAATCGGTCCATTTGTAACCATAATTCTTCTATCTCCAGGTCCCTCAGCATTTCCATCAATTTTATTGGTTGGACCATACGGTTGTGATGGATCACCTGCAAGCAAGTAAACTCCTCCATCCGGGGAATAATCTACAACTTCAGGCGGAAAAGGAGATGAACTTGGATAACGTGGAATTGGCTTTACACCCCTCATCAAATTATAGAATTCAAGGGTTCCGTTATAACTAAAATCAGGATCTTCCCAGGCACCGCCCGCGGCGAAGTAAACATAGGAGCTCATTGGTTTTCTATTAACGTATTTGTATCCCTTTCTCCATTTAAGATCAAAGATAGCACTATCACTCGGGTTTCCTGTAAACTTAGAAACACCCTGCAAGAAGTCATATCCTACAGCGGGTGGGGCCAAGCCTAATCCGGCATAGGTTGCGTCAGTAGCTTGAGAGCTGTATGCATATCCCATATTTAATGTGGTATCGCAGCCAGCAAAGTCATCTGATGAAGTTCCAACATCAGGATCTGCCCATGCAACAATATACATACTATCAATTCTTGAATTGGCTGCTGAATTTTGTGTCCCTTTATAAACCATATCAACTTTTTGAAATATTACATTTCCTAAAGCACCCGAATATGCATAAGCCCAATAGTGAGTACTTACTTCCAACCCTATTGGTATTGATCCATAGTTTGATTCTGATACCCTGTCATCATATTTGATATAAATGGTCTGTGCTGCGCCCGGGATACCCGGGATGTCAACATCAGGATTATACTGACCATCTCCATCTACATCTTCATACATTGCACCTTCATTAGCCGGCCATTCAGCCCAGTCTTTTGCATATTGGTCTTTAATTTCCTGAATCTGACCATCAGTGACTGATCCAAGATCAATGTCATTAAAGCTAGCCGCATCACTGGCCAAATTGGCTGTTAGATAATCGGGTCTAACTCTAAACAATCTGGTAACTGCTGCTGTTCCAGATCCGTATGTATTACCATTAACCCTTACAACGGGTGAGGTGCCATCAAATACCTGACCACCCCAAACCAATCCTTCTGCAAATATTGCCCCGACACGGGTTCCATTTGGAAAAGCTCCGTTCCAACCGCCTCCAACAACCCAATCGTGAAAGCCCTCTTGTGTAACCCACATAGTAGCATTATTAATATTAAGTAGGCTTTGAAAGGGATCGGCTGTTGTTTTGGGTAAAGTTGTACGCCTTTTTTCGCCGTCTTTTCCACTACCCATAGAGTTTGAGAATAAACTATTGGGTGTTATAAAAAAGAACAGAAGGATAATTATTAAACTTAAATAATTATATTTTTTCATATTAAATAACCTCCGCAAAATTAAAATTTTTATATGGCAACATTGATTCCTCCTATAAATTAAAAATTAATCAATACACCAGCTATAAGCTGTCTTGGAACACTAAAGATATCAAAACC
>DATNRE010000719.1:0-3252 GCA_036703685.1 Candidatus Obscuribacterales bacterium | reverse complement strand
TTGAAAAATTCGATGGATTCCAGTTGCCATTGCCCCTAGATCCCATCGAGTTGAATCCAAATTCTATTCCCCCATCACCCCAATTGTCCTAATATCTAATTCTCGGATCAATACAGGCATTGAGAACATCAATTAGAATACTCGCAACCACAACAATCGCCGCGAAAAAGACCACAATTCCCTGCACGGTGGGATAATCTCGAAAACTAATGGCTTCATATAAGCGATTCGCTAATCCCGGCCAAGAAAAGGTTACTTCTGTTAAAATTGCGCCCCCTAATAAGGCTGCAAAAGTTAAACCTAACACCGTAATTACCGGAATCATGGCATTTTTTAAAGCATGGGCTAAAACAATTCTTAATTCGGGAATTCCTCTAGCTCTAGCCGCTTCCACATAATCGGCTTTTAAGGTTTGTTTGAGGTTAACTCGCACAATTCTTTCAAAAATACCACTTAATAATAACCCCAAGGTTAAAGAAGGTAAACAGAGATAATAAAGTGCGACTCCTAACTGCATTAAATTTCCCGTAAACAAACTATCTAAGGTATATAAACCACTCCACCCTTCAGGAGTAGGAATAGTCACCGGAAATCGAGTGCCCAGGGGAAACCAACCCAACTGCACGGCAAAAATTAATTGCAACAACATCCCCGCCCAAAACGGAGGGACTGCATAGGTAATAATTCCGAATAAACGGCCCCCCGTGTCCCAAATTGTATCGGGATGGGACGCCGCCACCGCCCCCACGGTAATTCCCACGGCCAAGGCTACGATCATGCTAAATAAAGCCAGTTCAACCGTTGCGGGAAAGTGATTTTGAATAATTTGCCAAACCGTTTCGCCACGACTGGTGAGGGAGGTGCCCAAATCCAGATGCAGGAGTTTTCCCATATAATCCAAATATTGTTGCCCCAGGGAACCATTTAACCCTAATTGCGCTCGCAAGGCGTCCTTGGCCGCGGTCGGTGCCCGGGGGCCGAGAATCGCATCCACTGGGTCACCGGGCGTGGCGCGCAACAGCAAAAAAACCACGGTAGTAATCGTCCACAGCATTAAGGGGGCTAACAGTAAACGACTAAAAACGTAATATTGTAAAGCTTTAGAACGAGACATAATCAACTAACAATCACTTTAGACTTATATTAAAGCCTCTGGATCAATAAACTTACAATTCACCCCAAATAAAATATAAATTTTCCCCAGAGTTACATTATTTATCAGAAACTGTCATAATACTAAAACAGATCTAACAATTATTAAACACAATGGCGAGAGATTTAAGGGAATTTTTAAAACTGTTAGAAGATCGGGGACAATTACGCCGGATTCAAACCTTAGTTGATCCTGACCTAGAAATTGCAGAAATTTCTAATCGAATGTTACAAGCTGGAGGCCCGGGTTTGTTATTTGAAAATGTCAAAGGTTCACCCTATCCGGTGGCGGTGAATTTGTTGGGGACAGAACAACGGGTTTGTTGGTCAATGAACATGGAAAAACCCCAAGAATTAGAAGAATTGGGGAAAAAATTAGGGATGTTACAACAACCCAAACCCCCAAAAAAGATATCCCAAGCCATTGATTTTGGCAAGGTTTTATTTGATGTTGTCAAAGCCAAACCCGGGCGCAACTTTTTTCCTCCTTGTCAACAGATTATTATTGAAGGAGATGATGTCGATTTAAACCAAATTCCGATGATTCGTCCCTATCCTAAAGATGCGGGGAAAATTATTACTTTGGGATTAGTCATTACAAAAGATTGTGAAACCGGAACACCGAATGTCGGGGTTTATCGGTTACAATTACAATCTAAAAATACCATGACCGTCCATTGGTTATCGGTTCGGGGTGGGGCTAGACATTTACGCAAGGCAGCGGAGAAGGGAAAAAAATTAGAAATTGCGATCGCTTTAGGAGTTGATCCGTTAATTATTATGGCGGCAGCAACTCCGATTCCTGTAGATTTATCCGAATGGTTATTTGCGGGATTATATGGCGGTTCGGGTGTACAATTGGCTAAGTGTAAAACCGTCGATTTAGAAGTTCCGGCGGACTCGGAATTTGTATTAGAAGGAACTATCACCCCGGGAGAAGTATTACCCGATGGGCCCTTTGGGGATCACATGGGATATTATGGCGGTGTGGAGGATTCTCCCCTCGTAAGATTTAACTGTATTACCCATCGTCAAGACCCGATTTATTTAACGACTTTTAGCGGTCGTCCCCCCAAAGAAGAAGCGATGATGGCGATCGCATTAAACCGGATTTATACCCCGATTTTAAGACAGCAAGTCTCGGAAATTGTAGACTTTTTCCTCCCCATGGAAGCCTTGAGTTATAAAGCTGCAATTATCTCCATTGATAAGGCCTATCCAGGTCAAGCAAGACGGGCAGCCTTAGCGTTTTGGAGTGCTTTACCTCAGTTTACTTATACCAAATTTGTGATTGTGGTGGATAAGAGTATTAATATTAGAGATCCGCGACAAGTGGTCTGGGCAATTAGTTCTAAAGTTGACCCTTCCAGGGATGTTTTTATTCTTCCCGATACGCCTTTTGATACCTTAGATTTTGCCAGTCAAAAAATCGGATTAGGGGGAAGAATGGGGATAGATGCAACTACAAAAATACCCCCGGAAACCGATCACGAATGGGGAGAACCTTTAGAGTCAGATATTGATACGGCCGAAATGGTAACTAAACGTTGGGCAGAATATGGATTAAATGATCTGAATTTAACCGAAGTAGACCCAAATTTATTCGGCTACGATATTAGATAAAAACCTAGCCACCGTTGTTGCGCTTCAGCGCACTTCTTATTAAACTAAAGCCTTAAGTAAATGTTCATAATTATTTGCATTTATAGAAAAATTGTTGTTGATGCTTCAGGCTTGATAAGAGATGCGCAGCAAGCGCAACAACGGTCTAAAAACAGGGTTTGTCTAAGTAGGTGTTTATAATTATTTGCATTTTATAGAACAATTGTTGTTGATTTTTGAGGTTTTATAAGAGATGCGCTGAAGCGCAACAACGGCCTAAAAACAGGGTTTGTTTAACTAGGTGTTTATAATTATTTGCATTTTATAGAACAATTGTTGTTGATTTTTGGGGTTTTATAAGAGATGCGCTGAAGCGCAACAACGGCGCAACAACGGCGCAACAATATTACTGGTTTATTGATGACTCAACTGTTCATAATCTGGACGAAACCATTGGGGTAAACGAGATAAATCCTGAATTTGTAATTGTTCAGGGCG
>DATNRE010000718.1:0-2541 GCA_036703685.1 Candidatus Obscuribacterales bacterium | reverse complement strand
CCCAAACACTATCCAGAATATACACCGATTCGTCATCAAGCCCGACTACAAATATTACCATCAGTACAGTCCGCGACCCAGATTAATGACCCGACATTTCAAATTTTACCGATTACAACTTATCACAAACCAACTATTATTGAACCGGGCAAACCTTTAGATTGTAAAATTATAGTTAATAACCGTTCTTCACGGGTTGATCGCTTTCGTTTAAGTTGTTCTGATCTGCCCAGTGATTGGTTTACGGTGATTTATCCAGAGGGATTAGTCGAATTAGGATTAGTCGGAGAACGGCAGAGTTTAGCATTAAATCCGGGGGCTAAAGGTGAGATTGTTTTCCGCTTGCAATTTCCTCTAAATGTCAAAGCCGGAAATTATTCCCCCACCTTACGTTTAACTTCGTTGAATAACCTGGATTTGGTACTCATTGATGTGTTGTATTTACAGATACTTCCCATCTATCGATTAATCCCAGAATTGCAAACAAAAATTGGAAAGGTTAGTCAAGAAACAGGATTGTTTCGGCTGTTATTGGGGAATGGGGGAAATACCCTTCGCAACCTTAGTTTTACCGCCGAAGAAGACGCAGGAAAACCCATTTGTACTTATATTTTTGACCCTGAGCAGGTAAAATTAGGGGCGCAATTAAAAACTAAAATTGACTTAGAAGTTAAACCGAATAAATGGTGGCGACGTCCTTGGTTTGGGAAAGGATTACCGATTGAATTTTATATAGAAATTGAGGATAGTGATCAACTACCTGTTCCTGAAAGGTTGCCAGGAACTTTAATTTGGGAACCACGACCCCTCTGGCAATTTATTTTATTAATTTTTATGATTTTGGGGGCGATCGCCTCCCTAATTTTTGCAATTTGGTGGGTATTTTTTCGACCACCAACACCCCCGAAAATCTTAGAGTTTACATCTGTTTTTCCAACTTATGAACAAGCCGCAGGAGATGGGATTCACTTAAATTGGCAAATCCTTCACCCTAAACAGTTAAAAACGATTAAAATTATTGGGATTGGTGCTGATAGTGGTATCGTTTCTAGTGAAGATATATTGTATGATTTTAGCCAGGGAATCCCGGCAGAATTGCAGGAATTTTGCACCTTAGAATCGGTTTTAAATTGTCAAAATATTCGTACCGATGCCCAACAATCGGGAACTTATATTTTTCAAATGGATATATTTTCTAAAAAAGGCTATCAGTTAGCTGATTCTAAAAAAACAAACACGATTTATATTAGGGCGTTACCTCAGCCTAAAATCTTGGATTTTATGGCAACACAAACAGCCTATCAAGAAGCAGCACCCAACCAACCTATCTTAACATTTGATAATGAAATTGCCTTGAATTGGAAAATCAAAAATCCCGAACAATTGCAAACATTAAAGTTAATTGCTCGTTCCACAGATGACACAGTTCTAATTCCCTTAAAAACCTATGATTTTAGTGACGGTATTCCCTCGGAGTTAATTGGATTTTGCTTATTAGAATCGGAATTAATTTGTCAAAGAGTCCCTACAAATGCCCAAAAAGCCGGAAACTATATTTTTGAATTGTCGGCGGTCTCTAAGGAGACACCAGAGGAAACTGCTATTAGCCAGAAAAGTGATATAATTAAAATTATTCCTTATATTTACCCGACTAAAATTGTCTCTTTTTCCGTGAATGGTCAGGACGCTTTACCTAAATATATTTTACCAATTAATCCCGAAAAAACTGCTAAAACTATTCAAATTAGTTGGAAGGTAGAAGGAGGTAAAAATACAATTGTTGAATTACTCCCCGCACCCGGAACAGTGGGTCTTGAAGGTGCGATCATTTATCCAGTTACTCAACAACCAGGTATAGAAACAATTACACTGGCGGTTCAAGGAGAATCAGGGAAAAAATTGAATCGAACTGTCACCTTTGAAAAAATTGTTGTTCCTATTTCTGAACCGAAAATACCCCCGGTCGATAAACAGCAGGATACTTCTCTCAAGGATTCCATAACCCCCAAATTAACCCCAAATAACCCCAATATTTCCCCAAATCGATCCAATCAAACTGTCCCAAGATTGTCAACAACTCCACCTAATTTTCCTTTATTACCAACAGCACCAACTCCAACTCCAACCCCAACAATTTCTCCAACTCCAACTCCAACCCCTTCTTTCTCAGCTTCACCCATTGAAATTCCTCCTCAATTTGATTAAATAATTAATAGAATAATTTTCACTCTGATTAAAAACCGCATTATGTTAAAACTATGACTAAAATAAATAAAATTAAAAAAGTGCGTTTTCCTCCTATTGCTCTAAGTTTTAATTTTTGGGGGTCGATAATTATTACTCAATTTTCCTTACCTTTTAATATTAATATCCCTCAACAACCGACCGCAATTCCTACTCCCCCTATTCCCATTACCGGAGATTTTAACTACTATTTTTCTTTATGTAATATCCTGCGGAAACAACCCCAGCTTGAAGAAGCGTTATCAGCCTGTAATCAAGCAATTAATTTGAGTAAAAAAAAGAGAGCCGATTTATGGG
>DATNRE010000717.1:0-5525 GCA_036703685.1 Candidatus Obscuribacterales bacterium | reverse complement strand
TTAAAATCCCGATTCCCCTCGGTATAAATATTCTATGCAATATTTTTATCGGGGGGATATAATTTTTAGTTAGGATATCATTTCAACCCATTGAAGGAAAAAATATGGAATCATCAGTTAAAAATTTACCTAAAATTGATGTTCGTGCGGCTGTGAGTTTAGCGCAAAAATATTTTAATGATTTACAGGATATGATAGGTTCTTCTATGATAAGTTTAAGATTAGAAGAAGTTGAATTATCGGAAAACAAACAATTTTCGTTTGATCAATATTTTAAGCTATTTTTCCAAGATTGTTACAACACCGAATATTCTTACAGAAGTTAACAGTCTGATTAATCAAATCGGTGAACCCGAAAGAACCCAATGTTTAGAAATTATGAAAATTGGGATTAGGCGAATACAGGAATTTTATATTGAAAGCAGCAATACGGTAGAATGTGGAAGGGTTTACAAAATTTGGGTTAACAGATACGGGTATTATTAGTTTAGCACGCGAAATATCATAAGAGAGTCCTAAAGGACTTACTACGAGGACTTCTACGATTAGCGAACATCAATTTTTGCTAAAGCCGTATTCCGGTAATAGTGGGCTAGAATCTGTTGATAACCGTATCCACCCCGCGCTAAGTTATAGGCGCCCCATTGACTCAAACCGACCCCGTGACCAAAACCGCGACCCGTGACTTGAAAACTAGTTGTTCCACTTTTGCGACTGACTTGAAACCGGGTGCTGCGAAGTCCCAAGACTGAGGCGATATCATCCCCACTCATTACCCGCGTTCCTTTGTCCCCAACCACTTTCATCGCTAAAATACTGCCATAGGCTGAAGTCCGTTGCGGGGTCATCGTCGTAATCGTCCCGACGCCGGAAATCCGTTTGCTTAAATCGGTTTGTGAGAAGGTTTTTGTCCACTCAAATACCGGAGTTCCTTGGTCAAAGTCAGGAACTCCCCGTAAGTAGGGTAAGGGTTCATTCCAAACATCCTCAACATTTTCGGTATGTCCCCCAGAAGCAGAATGAAATGCTGCCAAAATAGCCTGACCGTTATGGGTTAAAACCTGTCCCCGGGTGGCATTCACCGCTGACTGGGTTCCTGTAGATTCGGTGATTAACCCTTTATAGACTTGCCAATTTTGATCATCTCCGACGTCAAACACCCCATTACTGCGTTGACGTTTGTAGAGGGCGTAGGTTCTCGCCGCCACCGCCTGAGCTTTCAGGGCTTCCTGGGGCCATCCGCCGTCCATTTCTGCCCCTAAAACACTATAGAGATATTGCTCTAAATCCACATAATTAACCGCAGTTAAACCGCCATTCCGAGGTACTAATAAGACCCGTCCTCGATACCAGGCATTCGCAATCCAAACATTACCACCATTACCGGGGTCAATCCAAAGTTGAGAGCCTTTCCAGTTACCCAGGGCGACCTGTCCCGATTTCGCCTGGGCGACACCGCCCCCCATTGCTACCAACTCGCCTAGGGCTTTGCCATTGCCGTCTCGAACAACTGCCTTAGTGGTGCTACCGACTTTAACTTGATTTGCACCGTCTTCGATGGCGACTCGCAATAATAGTTGGGCTTGGGCTGGGGCAACTAGACAGAACCAAATCAGCAACGTTATCCACCCATAGCGTTTGACACGTTGTACGGAGTTAGCAAAAATCTTTTGGGGTTGGGTTAAGGAACAAACCATAATCTCGATCAGATCCAGCAGGATTAATTTATCATATATGGCGCGCTAGGGAATAGGGATAGGAATTGTGTTTCCTGCCAAAATTTTCCCGACTTGAAAAAATTAAAAACCGCTATACACGACCTGAGATTGCTATAATAAATCACTCTGAACTTAATCCTATTCGGCGGGTTGATTACGGGTAAATGCAGATTACTTTTTTAGGGACTAGCTCTGGGGTTCCCACGCGATCGCGTAATGTTTCTAGTATCGCCCTGCGTCTACCGCAACGGGCGGAAATCTGGCTATTTGACTGTGGAGAGGGGACGCAGCATCAATTCCTCCGCAGTGATTTAAAAATTAGTCAAATTAGTCGAATTTTTGTGACCCATCTACACGGCGATCATATTTTTGGGTTAATGGGGTTATTGGCCAGTTGTGGGCTGGCGGGAAATCCCAAGCGGATCGATATTTATGGGCCATCGGGACTATCGGAATATTTACAGGGCTGTGTACGCTATTCCCAAACCCATTTTTCTTACCCGGTTAAAGTCCATACCATTCAACCGGGAATCATTTTTGAAGATGAAGAATATCAGGTGGTTTGTGGGCCGTTGAAACATCGAGTCCCGGCTTTTGGTTATCGGATCATTGAAAAGGATAAACCGGGACGCTTTGATGTGGAAAAGGCCCAAAAATTAGGGATTCCCCCTGGCCCAATTTATGCCCAACTCAAACAGGGTCAGACTGTAACCCTAGCCGATGGTCGGATCATTCGGGGCGCGGAATTATGTGGCCAAGCCCAAGTCGGTCGCAAATTTGTCTATTGTACCGATACGGTATTTTGTGAGGGGGCGGTGGAATTAGCCCAGAATGCGGATGTTTTGGTTCATGAAGCCACTTTCGCCCATCAAGATGCGGAAATGGCGTTTCAAAGATTACATTCCACCTCCACTATGGCGGCTCAGGTTGCACTGACGGCTGAAGTTAAACAGTTAATTATGACCCATTTTAGCCCCCGTTATGCCCCAGGTAATTCAATTGTTTTGGAGGATTTATTAACAGAAGCCCGAGCTATTTTTCCCCAGACAGATATGGCCTATGATTTCTTTACCTATACTATTCCTCGGCGTTCTTCCCCCTCGTAGTAAGCCCTTTAGGGCTCTCTTAAATCCCCCTAATTTTATTAAATGAGTCCTAAAGGACTCACTACCATAACTAATAGTTAGGGGTTGAAACTGGCGAGAATTAAGGTTAGATCGTCATCGGTTCTTTCTGTTACCCGGGGCGATCGCAAAAACCCAATTAACTGTTCCTGAGCTTCAATTTCATCGGTGATAGTTTCGACGAATTTAAACAGAGGAGAAAAGAAGGGATGATGGGGTTTTCCTTCTGGCATTTTTAAGGCTAACATTTGTAAGCCATCGGAAAAAGCTGCTAAATATTTCGGTTGTCCCGACCAGAGATTAATTTGTGCAGTTTCAACTGCATTTGGAGAAATTAAAAAGATTGTTTCATTCAGATATTCTCCACTGGCGGGGATAGTTAACTCCTGAATATTTCCGGTTTTATCTTCTACCACTATTGCCCCATCTCCGACTTGAGCAACGGCGACTAATTCCGGTGTAGCTATCCCTAGAATTAAAGTAGTTGCTAACTCTCTAACTTCGGTTTCTTGGGTAATAGATTCGGTTTGAATAGCACTTAAAGCCTGATTTAAAGCCTCCTTTAAATAATCTTCCCAAACCATATTTTCAACATTGATATCAACAGAATTAATTTGTTTTTCCAGAGTAAATAAGGCTATTTTAACCGCAATATTTGCCCCTAAATCCGCTAATTTTGCCGAACCTGCCCCATCAGCTACGGCAAAGATTAGACAAGAATTTGATAGGTGTTTATAACCCTGGGCATCCTGACAGGGTAGATTTTGTTTTTCGTGACTTTTTCCAGTTACTGATGCAGAAACAACTTGCCAATGCTCAATTGAATTCATTATAATTTTATATAGTTTAAAGGCTGAGGGAAAACGGCGATGGATTTATCCTTAAACACTCCCCCATCCCGGTGGCGGTAAAGCTACTTGTTCATCGATTTTAGAATGGGAAATCGTTTGCATACTAGTCGATAACCAAATAAACATTTCTCGAAAGTCTAAACCCCGCAATTTTAACGGCGTTCTCTGGACAATTTGAGCTAATTTATTCAGATTTGCTCCTTCAACTCCCACGGCAAAAAATGCCACTTGTTTTTTAAATTCTTCCTCTTGAATTCGTCGAGTTGCTTCTTCGGTCACTCGGTCAGGTTCTCCCTGGGGTTCACCATCGGTAATCATAAACACCCAAGGACGATAATAGGTAATTCCATTATTGCGATATTCTAATTTTCTCGCCGCCACTAAATCCAAAGATTGGTTAATAGCAGTTCCCATAAAAGTTTGACCCTGGGCGGTTAATAAAGGCGGTTCAAACTGATCGGCTGTGACGAAATCCTGTAAAATTTTAACTTGATTATCAAAGGAAATAATCGCCACTTCTACCCGTTTTTTAGCCAGTTCATCCCGAATTAAATCATTTCTAAAAGCCATCAGTCCATCATTTAAAGCGTCAAGGGGAACTCCTTGCATCGATGCAGAAGTATCCAACAACAACACACAAGGACAGCGAGGTTCAGGATTTTCTGCAAATTCAACGGCTTCGTCTAATCTCATGATTCTGCTCGGTTCTGCTGATAATTATTAAGATATTGACTATTATATCCTAATAATTCTCTCAAAAGTTGATAAAATATAACTGTTCCTTGAGACTGAAGCCAAAATTCATGGAAAAATAAGAATTAACAATGGGACTTGAACTAGAATAACCATGACTTTACCAACTCGTTTTGATTTTCCAATTGCTAAAGCAGAGTATCTATTTAACCGAGGTAATGAACCTGGAATAGGGGTGATAAACGTAAGTTTTGGCGTGAAATTATGGGATTTGAGTCTCCCCAAGCAATTCAATTAGCAATTTTAGCTGAAATGTCTGTGGATTTGTTTGAACCTCAAAGCCAAAATCAATATGGACAGTTATATCGAGCTTATATTTACCTAACGGGAGTTGGGGGTATATCACGACGAATTAGAACTGTTTGGATTGTACTTTTTGATGAAAATATTGCAAAATTTGTAACAGCAGTACCTGACAGATTAGGAGGTTAATTGTGAGTAAATTTCAGCTATTCGATGCAGTTCAGCTAATTGAAACAATTCCCTTAACTGATGGAGGAGTAGCATCTATTGGGACAGTGGGTACAATTGTGGAAGTTTTAAAAGCAGGTGAAGCCTATATTGTTGAATTGTTTGGAAATTGGGTTAAATATGATCGTGAAGGAAATTTTATCCCAGCAAAATCAGAGGAATTGGAGTCTTTTATGGAAACTATTGGGGTAGAAATTGTTAATCCTCAGCAAATAATGTTAACAGCTTCGGCGGATCAATTTTTGAGTGCAAGAGAACAGTTAACATTAGTTTTAGATGATTTGTCAGAGGATTTGATTTTAGAAATCCGAGATTTTGCCGAATTTTTACATCAAAAACAATTAAATCGGCTGGGATAAATTAATAGAAATCCTGCGGAAGTCATGTGATTATTGCCAATCGTCCCAAGATTGATTAAAAATAGACATTCCTGGAAATAAAATCGGATTCTGATTATTTTCTAATAACCGTTGTAACTCCTCCAACATAGGTTCCCGATAGGGTAAATTATCGACCAATTCATAGGGAAAAATCCCATTTTTCAAGCTAAATGCTGCGGTAGTTCCCGCGGCTGCCCCCACCGACCATTCAAAGGAATGAACTCGATA
>DATNRE010000716.1:0-1889 GCA_036703685.1 Candidatus Obscuribacterales bacterium | reverse complement strand
ACCTTATTAGATGAGTATGAAATCCCTTATTTCTGGAGTCCCTACGTTTTAGTCGGAAATTGGCTATAGTCAGTTATCAGTTATGAGTCAGTAGAGACGCGCCATGGCACGTCTGTACATAGTTAATAGTTAACCATCATAGATTAATTTCTCCAGAAATTGGTTTTTGAATCAATTTTTCTAAACCTACATCCCGCAATAAATTTGCCCAATCTTGATTAAAATTAGCATCCTGCGGGTAGGTTAGACCAAGTTTAGCCAACTCTGTTAAAGCCGAATACCAAATGCCATTTTGAGCATAAAATAAAACCCGTTGACGGGGTGTATTTGCTGTCTGTAATTGCTTTTCTAATTCGGGTTTTAAGGTTATTCGTTGTACCCATCCCCGAATAAAAATAGGAGTTGATAATCCTTGTTGAGTACAATAAATTTTGACGTACCATTGATACATTTTGTTAATTTCTAACGGGGTAGCTTTTGCCAGATTTAAACTAATAATACCGGGGTTTTGAGGCAAGGAAAAATTAGTCCGGTAGACATCATTATTGTGTTCATCTTGTAAGGAAAATTCAGCCGAAGTGACTTCACTGGATTTATAGGGAACATAAAACCATAAACTGGGATAAGGTTCTACAAAAGACCCCACATTCCGACTAGGGACTAAGGCGGTGAGTTGTACATCCACCGGAGGACAGTCACCCCGACTTCCTATTCCTTCTCTATCTGCGGGTCTTCCTCGACCTGAACCATCGGAGTCCTGTTCTTGAAAGCGAATTTTTATGCTATCGGAACTATCACTACTTGATGGGGTCGGTTTTGCGAATCCTCCTAGAGGATAGTTTAGCAAGCCCAGCAATGCTAGAGTACCCAGAAAGGCGAGTTTAATCAGATAGAATAATTCATTGTTCATTGCTTGATTGAAAGCTGTGCTTCGTGCAAACTGGTTCAATGGTAAGAGCAAATCTCTCAAATGCTCCTATTCTAAAGTTTAGTTTTAAACCCTTCTTCGGTTGAGGTAATAACCTATACTTTTGATCAGGTACAATATCAGTGAATGCAGAGTGCGGAGCGCGAGTTCAAAAGTTAATCATTTGCTAAAATATAGGTAAAAAAACTGCATAATCTCCCGGTTTCCCAACCCATAAATAAAGTAGAACAGGTGTGCCTAAAATTGCAAGGGAGATTAAAAAAGATGACAATGTTATTTTAGGAGGCGAATTGACGCGATGAGTAACGACAAAAAAATGACTCTGAATTTTGACGAGCTAACAGCAATGTATCCTGAACAAATTTGGATAGAACTATTCCCAGAAGAACTAGAAAAATCTTGGAAGCAAACAGAGAATTATTCTACTCCTACTTCTCGTTGGAATGCCTATCTAAATTATATAACGCTCTCTAATTTTATTAATTGGGTGAAAGAAGATCCTGATATCCAAGATTCTCTTAAAGTTTGGCTAACGGAGGAAGATTTACCCAGTTTTTGGGAAATCGTTAACGGTACAAAGTTAACGTTAGGTGAAACTCAATTTGTTATAGTTCCCACCGATAAAACCAATTTTTCCGAGTTTAGGATACCCCAAGAGTGGGTTGATATTCCTGACTGGATAGCTCACTATTATATCGCTGTTCAGATTAATTTTGATGACAATTGGATGCGGGTGTGGGGGTACACGACCTATCAGAAAATGAGGAAGCAGGGAAAATATGATCAAATAGATCGAACTTACACTTTAGATCCAGAAAATTTAACAGAAGACCTCAATACAATGTGGGTCGCTAGAGAATTATTTCCTCCTCACATCTTAGAAGTTCAATCCTTACCTGTTTTATCAACTACACAAATAGAAGCAGGGATAGAAAAATTAAGCAAACTTACTCAATCTTCT
>DATNRE010000715.1:0-1639 GCA_036703685.1 Candidatus Obscuribacterales bacterium | reverse complement strand
TTTTATTAACAAAACATCCGATCAGACTTTAACCCTGTGCCGTTGCCATCACTCGCAGAATATCCCCACAGGTAAGAATCCCAATCACTTTACCCGAATCATCCACTACAGGTAAACGATGAATGCGCTTTTCATTCAATAACCGGGCGGCATCGGATAAAGATTTATCGGGAGTAATAGTAATAATCGGAGCCCGAGTCATCACTTCTCCTACGGTTTGACCTAATGCCTTATGCAATTCCTGTTCATAACGGGAAAAGTTTTCTAGGTAAATAATACTATCAAGGAAAGTAATATAGGTGGGTGGAATCACACCGCTTTCTTGCCACATCAAATCCGTCCCCGAGATAAAACCCACCAAATGACCGGATTCGTTGACCACAGGTAAACAACCAATATGTTTTTCCACCATCAGTTGCAGCGCTTCTCTGAGTGGCATCTCTGGCCTAACCAGAATTGGATTCGGGGTCATCACCTCAGCAACAGTCTTAGGCATGATTTCTGTGTGTTTGTTAAACTTACCAATCCCGATCATATCAGTTATTAGCTCCCCTGACCTGTTGCCATCAAAGCCGCATCTCAAGCTAAAGCGATACGCATTACACGTAGGACACTTCTGAATCCTGAAACCGTTTCATTACTTAGTGTTCCCTGTTCCGGCGTTCCCTGTTCCGGCGTTCCCTAGTGCGTAGCACTGTGAAACAAAAATCCGTCCTATCAGGCTACTAAGCCTATTGAGGTTAGGACGGAGCTTGATTCCCCTATTTTTGGGGAAATTGGATTGGACAGCAATTGTCCAACTTATTCAGGACTAGATTCGGAAGTAGGATAACGAATTTGTTCAGCTTCGGGACAATCTTCAGAAATTGGTAGATCAAAATAGCACTTAGGAACAGAGGCCAACTTCTGACTAATTGATCCAATACTTTCTATACGGATCATTTCTTCCCAAGAACAAACCTCATCCTCCTCATCCGTCTCATAACGTAGCGTGACCAGATCTCCCTCAATGTCTGTAATTCTAGCTTTCTCAATCCAACGTTGCTGATCTCGTAAGAAAATAGAGACTTCCCGACCGTCACAACAAAGCTGATAAATCTTGCGATGTAGCATTTTTTACTTTTCCTGAGAAGTTCGCTGGCTGATCTGAATTTACCCTGTCAACCCAAGTATTTCAGGTTTAGCAGGATACCTAAGCACCTGGGATTATACCGGATTACAAGGTGATCAGTCTAGTTAAAACCGTTGTCTTTATATTTTAACGCCTAAGATAGATTTAGCCTAAGAAATTTAGTCTGTACTGACTTCTTTTCGGTTTAGGGCATTTCTAGTATAGGACTTCAATCCAGTTGGAGTTGGCACCAGCCATAAATTTGCCCTAGTCTCGAACACCGTTGGCGATCGCACTTCGGTGACATCAGACAATAAACCTGTTAAACTTTTCGCCAGAAAGTTATATTGTTAGGAAAAAGTGTCCTGTTCAAACCGTTGAATCCAATCAACAACCGTTAGATATGACCAAAGGTTAAGGTTATTTTTATTCTTCAACTAAACTGCAATCAAAATTTGTCAAGGAGAGGATAGTATTTTCATGGTTTATGCAGAATATTTAGGTCAACCTTCTATTTTTGAATTAGCC
>DATNRE010000714.1:0-14511 GCA_036703685.1 Candidatus Obscuribacterales bacterium | reverse complement strand
TGGCAAAAAGTTAGGGTGATCACCGATGGTGATCGCACGGGATGGGTTAAGGGTGGAAATACAGAAAAAGTTGAATCTGAAAACTAATTTTTGAGAAAAAATGCCCCATAAATCAGGCAGTTTTAGGGAGAATGCTGGGAGTTTTCAAATTCTATGAAAATCGCCGTTTACTTAACCAGTAGGTGAGCATTTCTCCTCGACCTTTAACATCAATTAAACCCCGTTCTTCAAAGTCATATTTACCATTTAAAAGGTTTTTAGTGGCGGCTGTGACTTGGATTTTACCCACTTCTCCTTGGGATTCCATGCGAGAAGCAATATTAACGGCATCTCCCCATAAATCATAGATAAATTTTTTCGTGCCAATTACACCCGCCACCACAGGCCCAGTATTAATGCCGATTCTTAAATTAAAAGATTGACCCATTTGCCCTTGAAATCGGCGAATTTCTGCCTGCATATCTAAAGCCATTTCTGCAATAGCTTCTACATGGTCATGGCAAGGAGTGGGCAAGCCACCAGCCACCATATAGGAATCTCCAATGGTTTTAATTTTTTCTAAATGATGTTTCTCGGCTAATTCATCAAAAGCGGAAAAAATTTGATTCAAGAAATTGACTAATTCTGAGGGAGAAATACGGGCAGAAAATCCAGTAAAATCCACAATATCCGCAAACATAATCGTAGCTTGTTCAAAACGTTCGGCAATAGAATGATGATTTTGTTTCAGTTGTTCAGCAATAGATTTCGGCAGAATATTGAGTAATAACCGTTCCGATTTTTCCTGTTCGGCTTTTAATGCTTCTAAAACCCGGCGTCTTTCCGTTGTATTTCTGGCTACCCAAATGACACAATTATCCGGCATGGGAGAAACCGTCGCCGCAAACCAAACTTCATCCCCAGGATTCAAAGGGGATGAATTAGTCCCATGATGTCCGGGTTGATATTCAGCCGAAACTAAACTATATTCAATATTTAAAGTTTGCCTGGTATTTAATACTTCTTGAATTTGATTATAAAATAAACTAGCATGACTAGCTGGAAAAACTTCAAACACAGTTTTACCCAGCAGTTCTTCTGTGGGACTATATAAAACCTCTGAATTAGTGGTGACAATCTTTTTATATTTTCCTTCGGCATCAAACACCGTAATTACATCCGTCATCGCAGCAAATAAAGCTCTGAGTTCGGCTTCTGACTCTCGCAAAGCATTTTCAATCCGTGTTCTTTCGGCAACTTCTCGAACTAATTGATGGTTAGCTTCCCGCAGAGCCGCGGTACGTTCTTCCACCCGAATTTCTAACTGTTCCATTGCCCTTTGTAGGGCGGCTTCGGCTTGTTTTCGCTCGTTAATATCCTCAACGGTTCCTTCATAATGAAGTAGGTTTCCGGCTTCATCTCGGACTGCAAAAGCGTTTTCTGAAATCCAAGTTAACTGTCCATCTAAGCGTCGGATTTGAGATTCATAATCAACAATTGCCCCCTGTTCTGTCAGTAGTTTAACAAACTGTTGGCGGCGTTGGGGTTGAACATAGAGTTGGTCTTGAATTAGGGTTAAATTCTGGATTAATTCTTCGGGAGATTCATAACCGTAAATTCTAGCTAAAGCCGGATTTGCACTTAAATAAATTCCCGTGGGTGTAGTTTGAAATATGCCTTCAACCGCATTCTCAAAAATACTCCGATAGTTAGCTTCTGCTTGTTTTAAGGCTTCTTCGGCTTGTTTGCGTTCGGTAATATCAATTCCCACAAAAAAAGCGGCTTGATTTTGGTTATATTTATGGGCAACAATTAAATAATTACGAGGTTTCCCTTGAATGACAGACATGACTTCTTGATAGGAGTCTTTTTCGGGATTATCAAAAAAGTTTTGGACAAAATCATTAAACTCAAAACTAGCTTTTAAAAACCCAATATCTTGATTGACAAAATCTTCGGGTTTGAGGTCAAACGTTGATGCTAAATAACGATTAACTCCCAAATAACGTAAATCTGAACTAATCCAAGAAACCGTACCCGGAACCACATCTAATACAGCTTCTAATTGGTCTTGGGTGAGTCTTAATGCTTCTTCGGCATCCCGGCGTTCAGTAATATCAATTCCGACCACAAAAGCCGCTTGATTATTATTATATTTTTGAGCGACAATTAAATAATATCTTAATTTTTCATTCAAGACAAATGAAACTTCTTGAAAAGCATCAATAGAGGGACTATTAAATAAATTTTCGATGAATTCAGTAAACCCGGAATGATTGCCCAAAAAACCAATATCTTGATCAATAAAAGTTTCTCTAGGCATACTAAACATATCTGCCAACCGTTGATTCACCTCAATATAACGCAAATCTGAATTAATCCAAGAAACCGTCCCCGGAACCGCTTCTAATACGGTTTGTAATTGATTTTTGGCATGAATCAAAGATTCTTCAGCCTGTTTGCGATCAGTAATGTCAATTCCAACCACAAAAGCCGCCCGATTATGATTATATTTTTGAGCGACAATTAAATAATGCCGCCATTGTCCGTTCACCTGATTTCTGACTTCTCGATAGGCGTCAATTTCAGGACTATCAAATAAATCTTGAACAAAATCTTGGAATTCCGAACTGGTTCCTAAAAACCCAATATGTTGACCGATAAAACGTTCCCGAGGGAGGTTTAACATATTAGCTAATTGTTGATTGACTTCGATATAACACAAATCGGAATCAATCCAAGAAACTGTCCCCGGAACCGCTTCTAATACGGTTTGTAGTTGATTTTTGGCATTTCTGAGAGATTCTTCAGCTTGTTTGCGTTCGGTAATATCAATTCCAACGACAAAAGCCGCCCGATTATAATTATATTTTTGAGCCACAATTAAATAATATCGCCACTCCCCATTGACCTGATTTCTGACTTCTCGATAGTCGTCAATTTCAGGACTATCAAATAAATCTTGAACAAAATCTTGGAATTCTAAACTGGTTCCTAAAAATCCAATATGTTGACCGACAAAACTCTCCCTGGGAAGGTTTAACATATTGGCTAATCGCTGATTCACTTCGATATAACACAAATTAGAATCAATCCAAGAAACCGTACCCGGAACCGCATCTAAAACCGTTTGCAGTTGATCTCTCGCCATGCGTAGGGCATTTTCTGATTGTTGATGCTGAACAATTTCTTTAACTAAATTATCATTGGATTCTTTTAAAGCTGCGGTGCGTTCTGCCACCTTTTTTTCTAACTGTTCATTGGCTTTTTGCAGGGCTAATTCAAACTGTTTGCGGGTTTCAATTTCCTGCTGGAGTTGTGCCTTAGTTGCTTCGAGTTCAATCGATTTTTGTTCTAATTGTTCGGCTCTTTCAATGCCTTGACTCACTTCCGATAACAACTCAAAAACAATACCAGAAGCATTAAAATTATCTTCATTAAACCCCAACCAAGGCAAGGGTTTAATCAGTTTTTCACTGGTATATAAAACCTCAAATTGCTGATTAGGCAATACCTGACCAATGCGACAAACTTTCGCCACATGATGATTCGGTTCTAAACGAACTAACCCCCCAGGAGCCAAAAAACGCTGTCCATAGGCTGCAATTCTAACTCGTTCTACATCAAAAGATTCAGCTAATTCAACGGCTTGTTTCCAGAGATGAATTTGAGTATAGGCCGTCGCCATCGAGTTATTGATCACTCGATCTTCTCCATAAAAATCTTTAAAAGATTGAACAAATTGATGATTTTCTGCGGTATTTAAACTTTGAAAATAATGAAAACAACTGAAGTGACCAACGGCAGCCTCTTGCAGTTTTTGTGCTTCCGATTCCGATAAGGATGTGGCTAAAATCGGTAAATCAGAAGCCAGAATTCCACTTTCATAAAATTGGCGATAAAAACTTAAATTGCGATCGCCTCTAAGGGTATTAATAATAATATCGGGTTGTGCCTGTCGAATCCGAGTAATAATCCGTTGAAAATCTAGGGTTGAAGAAGGAACATAGGCCTCCCCCACCACTTCCCCACCATGATGTTTGAGGTGGACTTTCATCAGTTTATTCAGGGTATGGGAAAACACCTGATCCCAACCCAATAAATAACAGCGGATTTTCTGGTTTTGCAATAACCAATTAATCGTTAATTCAACTTGCTGATTCGGGCAAAATCCTGTGTAGAAAATTTGGCTACAATTTTCTAACCCTTCGTAGGAAGCTGGATACCAAAGTTGAGCATTAAAGGCTTCGAGCACCGGTCTAACGCTGTGACGACTGGCGGAAGTCCAACAGCCAAAAAGGGTGGTAATACCATCTTGTTGAATTAATTTCTGAGCTTTCTGTTCAAAGGTGAAACAGTCTGAGGCACCATCCTCAATCACGGGTTCAATGATTTGCCCTAAAACCCCCCCCTGAGCATTAATTTGGGCAATGGTCATCAATTCCGTTTCGAGCAACGGCTTTTCCCTATAGGCCATCGCTCCACTCAGAGAATGCAGTAACCCGACTCGTACACCTGGCATAGTTGATTAACGGCTGGTAGAACAAAATTTGCGATTTCGGGTAAGATAGCCGCACCCTCAAATTCTTTTACCCTTGATAGAATCAGCAAGATAGAGTTAATCCCATCACAATAGTCTAAGCTGTGATGGGCTTAAATCCCTAATCCGATCTTATACCAGGGAATAGGGAAAAAACCCAGCAGGCGGATCAGAGGAGCCGGGCTCAATGGTGACGGAATGATGGGTTTAATATCGGTTATCCCTTAAATATTGCAGAATCCCCTGGGCGATCGCTTGGGCCATGCGACTCCGTTGGGCTGGATCACCTAACATATAGGCATCATAATTATTGGTGACAAACCCCGTTTCGACTAAGACCGAAGGCATAGAGGTATTGCGTAGCACATAAAAGCGCGCTTGTTTCACCCCCCGATTGGGCAGTTGGGAAAAACTCGCCATCACACTATTTTGCACATATTGGGCCAGACGCGCGCCACTGCTGTAGTAAAAAGTTTCAATCCCACTGGCGGCTGGATTCGTGGCGGCATTGGCGTGAATACTGACAAACAACGTTGCATTCATGCGATTAGCCATATCCACCCGGGGTTCTAACTCAACGGTGCGATCATCCAAACGAGTCATCACCGCCTGTACCCCATTTTGCTGCAAAATCTGGGCCACCTGTTGAGAAATCGATAAAACAATATCTTTTTCTCGCAGTCCCCCCATACCCACCGCACCGGGATCACTGCCCCCATGTCCAGGGTCAATAATTACCGCCACCCGACCATTAGGAATCGGATTATTAGAGGGGGGGTTAACCTGGGTGGGGGGAAAGGGAAAGGGATTCGGATTACTTCGGGGAGGATTCGTCCGGGGGGGCAGAGGTCTAGGATTAGGAGTGGGAACCGTGGCGACGGGGGTACGGGAGGGGGGAGTTCGGCTTCCTAAACCCTGTCCCACAAAGCCTAGGGCAAGCTGTTGAGGACTTCCCTGGCTAATTTGTCCCACTTCAATCCGGGTTGCCGGTTTAATTAATAGAGTGAAGGTTTCCGGGTCTTCCCGACGTACCCTTGTCCAAATCACCGGACTACCGACTTGTCTTTGGGGCAGGGCGACTCCATCGGCCAGGGCTGCGGAGAAAAAGGTAATACCATAGGACTGAGTTTCATTGTCCCAACCACTACTATAATTCAGTGGCTGATCGGCTTGGATCAAAAGTTGTTGATTGCGGATTTCAATGGAACGAATTTTGGCAAAGCCCCCGGACAATTGGACGGCGGGGGGAGTGCCTCCCTGGGGCCAAACCGCTATTCCTCCAGCCGATGAACGAGCTTGCCAATTTTGACTCCGTTTTGGGGTACTCATGGTCACTCGAACCACCGGAGGGTTACTCGAGAGTTGGGTGACTTGAGAAATCGTTACCCCATCTCGGTTAACCTGTTTTCCGGTACTGTTTGAACGGGCAGCTAAGGTAGCACCCAAAATATCCAAAGTCATCCAACTCCGATCTTGACTCTGTTTAAATTCAATATCGGCCATTTTGCCGGTGGTGTGTAGCACAATCCCATTATCCCGCACCTCGACTTGAGCGAGGGTGGTTTGAGGTTGCTGGGGAATGGCACGATTAACCGTCTGTTGAGGTAGGGGAGCAGGCACACGATCCGGTGCAGGAGGCCTGACAGAGGGAGTTTGAGGTAAAGGTAGGGAAGGACGGGTGGCGGTTGGGGGGGGAGGAGCAGGAGCCGGGACAGGTGTGCCTAGAGATCGAGGAGAGGGCAGTTGCACCGTCCACTGAGTTGGGGAAATCCCGCGAAATTGGACTCCTTGGGGATCGAGAGTATAACCATCGGCTAATTCCACCACAATCCGGGTGGTTTGGTTATCGACCTGACCCACTCGAATTTCCCGAATCGCACCCCCAATTAATTGCTGACGATTGACGCCTCCTAAGCTCGTGCCGGGCAAATCAATCACTAATCGGGCGGGGTTGGAGAGTAGTTGAGCTTTGGGTTGTACCCCGCCATCGGTGGTAAAGCTGAGGCGGTTTTGAGAACTTTCAAATTGCCAAGATTGCAAACTGGCTGCTTCGGCGGGAGAGGTCAGGATAAAAAAGCTGACTAAACCGGGCATTAACCAACGCGAAAATAGAGTTTTTCCCATTCGTGACACGCTAAGAACCTTAATTAACAATTGAATTTGGGTCAAGGTTTGACACTCCCACAGCCACACCAAAAGGGGATTCTAAGATGTCGTCGGTCGTTGCCGGACAATCCGAAGCTCGAATCCTAACACCATCACCAAGCCCTGTGATTTGTCCTGATGGACAGAATCAACAAAGCGAGTGAATCATATCATAGTTTAGCGATCGCCTACGACGGTAGATAACCCATGGCCAGTTTGAAAAAATTTTCCTATGGCATAGTTAAGGATTAATTAATCGCTTTAACATAAGATTCCGGTCTAAATTTTGATGTGTTCCCTCTTGCGTTAATCATGTATTATCACTGTTTTGCATCGGTTGCTTCATTAATTCAGTACGATGATGATGGATTTTTGTGATCTTAATTCTTATCCGCAAATCTGTTTTTAGCCAACAATATCTAAATAAAAACCCGGTTTATTGGGGGGTAAAAATAAACTATCCTTTTTTGTACGGTATAATTAAGTCTGTTAACATCGGAAAATGTTTCTGGTTTAATGTAACTAATTTAGCTTGTTTAATGTTAGCAGTTGCAGCAATTAGAGCATCAGCTAAACCAACTCCATGACTTTTGCCATAATCTCGCCGATATAAACCCCCCAATATAGCAATTTTTTCATCAATTGGGACAACTTCAAAAACACTAATAAAATTGTTTAATGCAGTTCTTTCTTTTCCTTCGCGTACTCCTGCATAAAGTTCCGCTACAGTGATACTAGAAATCAGGAGTAATTGGGTGAGATTTTCTAAAAAATCTATCGATTGAGAGTTAGCTCGTAAATAGTCAATTAAAACATCTGTATCTATTAATAATCTTTCGTTCATTTTTTCGCACTAACGATTAAATTCTGCTCTCAATTGTTCTAAGTTAGGAATATCCTCTCTTTCTTGCCAAATTCCCCTAGCTTGTTGCATTAAATCTAAGGGTTTTTTATGCGGGTAACTTTTAATGAGTTCTTCAATGGCAGAGGTAATTAATTCCTGTTGAGATTTTCCTGTAAAGCGGGAAATTTCTATTAGAGCTTGTTGATTTTGCTCGGTTAAGTTAATTTGAGTTTCGATCATAGCTAATTTGTGATCATAGTAATTCCATTTTACACGAAAAACTGGCGATCGCCTCAAAAATCAGAAACCGGGTTTCTTAAAGATAACGGAGATTTATCTATTACTATTGCTGTGTTCCCTCTCAAATAAATTAAATTATGATCAATGTTTTTCAGAGGTTGCCCCATTAATTCGGTGAGAATCTGTAAATTGAATACTTTGTTGGGGAATCCCAATCGAAATATCATGCTCATCAAAGGCAATTTTTAAACGTCGCCGATATTCCCGGGCTACAGGCCATTGTTCCAGGGGTTTAGTCTTAATAAAAATCCGAATCCCGATGCCACTATGATCAAGTTGGTCAACGCCCAAAACCCGGGGCGGTTCTAAAATATAGAAACTCCATACCGGATCTTGATTCATCGTTTGAGCCACTTCATCAACTACTTGAAGGGCTTGATCTACATCCGTATTATAATCAACATTTAAAGTTAAATCTACCTGTGACCAACCGTTAGAAAAATTCTGAATACTGGTAATAATTCGATTGGGTAAAGTAATCAAATTTCCGTTGGTACTGCGGAGTTGAGTAATCCGTAAATTAATATTTTCTACCTTTCCAGATAATTCACCCACCGCAATAAAATCCCCCACGGCAAATTGATCATCAATTAAAATAAAAATCCCATTAATAATATCTCTAATTAAATCATTAAAAATAATTGAGAGAGCCAAACCAATTAAACTACCTGCGGCTAAAATACTGGCGGAATTGACTTGTAAAATCGTGAGGATAGTGATGATCCAAATGGTTAACCAGACAACGACCGCAATACTTTTGAAGGCTCGGGTTAAAGTATAGGCGCGTAAAGTTTTCCGGCGAGATACATCGGGGTTAGCAACTAAAAAAGAAGAATCTTCTAAAGCGGTGATGAACTGATCAATAAATATTAGAGTTAAACGGTTACAAATATAGAAAATTATTGTGATAATTAGCAATGAGTTCATTGCACTTAAAATTAATTGAAAAGGTCGAGTTTGAGGAAATAATCCCAAAATCACAAAAAAAACAGTGTAGCCAATAATTAACTTAAAAATCTGTGCTGCTTGACGTTGTAATTTATTAAAATCAATTTTCTTTTGATAACTAATAAACACTTTTGTATGCTCACTAACATGGGGATTTGACGGTTTAGATGGAGCATTTTCAGAGAGAATTTTCCATTGATTTTTTAACTGATATTCTCGCCAACAAACTAAGCCAGTGATCAAACTCATTCCTAATAAAAGTACAAAAGCAATCCCTAACTGTCGCTGCAAAAATTCGGGTTTACGTTCTAATTTTGCTTGAATAATAGCCTCGTGAATAATTGGAATTAATTCCATAACATGGGTTTCAGAATCAATCCCATTAATTTCGGCATCTAATGGAGTAACCGTCATTAATTCATAGGGTCTTTCTCGACCTTCCCAGGCTGCATAAATAACGGGTAAACTATTTTTAATTTTATAAAAAATTTGTAAACTATTGATATCAAAATCACTATTAACAACAAATGAAAGTCTATTTTCTATTTTTCCAACTCGGCGATTAATAGGTGGATGTCTGGTTTCATCCTCACTAACACGGGGTGCGGTAATTTGAAACAATTCCTGACCGTCTAATCTTACAGTTCTTTGGACAATGACCGAATCATCTACAGAATTTAACAAATTGTTTAAAGAGTTAACAGGTATAACTTGTCCCAAAGCCTTTGGTAAAGTGATTAAACCGCAAGTCAATATTATTAAACTGAGCAGAAAAATTGCCTGATATTTTAATTTCAAAAAACGCATTTTAACTAATATTTTAATTCGACATTTAATGGAAACAGCAGTATTTTTTTGCCGCTATACTTTAGAAATTGATATGGATTTTCCCCCCATAAAAACATCATTACTAAAAGATATGGAGGGTGTTTCTTCCTGGGATACGGACAGGTCAAACCAAAATGTTGTTCCGATTCCTAACTCACTAATTAAATGAACTTGACTGCGATGTTTTTCAATAATATTTTTCACAATAGACAACCCTAATCCCGTTCCTTCTAAGGTATGAACCCGATTTTCTACCCGGAAGAAACGAGTAAAAATAGCCTCTTGGTCTTCCGGTGCAATTCCGCTTCCCGTATCAGAAACCTCGGTTCTAATATAACGATTTTTAGGGCGATTTTCGGCTAAATGCAAATCAATGGGACGGGGAGGAGGTGGAGAAATAATCCAGCCTCCTTTGGCAATTTCTTCTACTTCTTGATTTTTCTTCAGATTATCTTCTTCTAACAGATAAACCCGAATAATAACCCGTCCTCCCGAAGACGTAAATTTTAGGGCATTTCCGACTAAATTGGTTAAAACTTGCAACAATAAATCATAATTTCCTACAACTAATGGTAAATCCGGTTCTATTTCTCGACTCAGTTCAATGCCTTTATCCTTAGCATTCAGTTGATAAGTTCTCAAGGTTTGTTCTACAACTTGCGCCATATCCACGGGTTCAAAATTATAGATGCGACAGGATTCTAAACGGGACAAATCTAACACATCATTCACTAAACGAGTTAAACGATCGGTTTCATGGTTAGCGGTGGCTAAAAACTCCTGTCGTTCTTCTTCGGTTAAATCTTCCCCATAATCATGCAGGGTTTCAATAAAGGATTTAATATTAAATAATGGGGTTCTTAATTCATGGGAAATATTACTAATAAACTGACTCTTAGCATCATTTAACTCGACCTCCCGAGTAATATCCTGAATCGTCATTGCAATTCCCTTTAAACTTTCCCGATATTTCCCTTCTTCGATAGGGGTTGCCATCAGGTCATATTCTTGTGTCTCATTTTCATATAAAGTACATTCCTGAACATGGGGACGTTCTGACAATTCACAGGTATTTTCTGTGTCATGAATACAGCTATGACACAGGGGTTCAATCCCCGGAGATTTATGTAATAAAACCGTGGTTAATAAAATCCGTAATGTCCGATTTGTGGGTTCTCCCAAAGAGCAACGAAATTCTCCTCCCTCTAAAGTTCCACTAGCAATTTTTTGTAACGGTTGTGATAATTCTTCTGTTACCAAACTGGGTAAAAAGTTAAGCACATTATTCCCAATTACCGTTTGACCTTCCCATCCAAATAAGCGTCGGGCGGTGGGATTGACTAAAATTAAATTCAGTTCAGCATCAATTAAAACTGCTCCATCGGCAATGGTGGAAACCAAGGTTTCTAACTTGGCTTTTTCTGCGGTTAATTCTTCAATATTTTGTTCTTCAAAACTTTCTAGGCGTTCCGCCATTTCGTTGAAACTGGAAATTAATTCTCCTAACTCTCCCCCAAAGGGTAAATCAACCCGTTGATTAAAATTTCCGATGGCAATATTTTTAACTCCCTGAACTAATTCTTTAATCGGTTGAGTAATGGTTAACGCATTAAATACCGCCCCTAAAATTACCATCACCCAAATTGAAACAAATACCGCTAACGTCACATCCCGGGTTAAATTTGATGATACAACAACGGTAGGATTGGGATTAATTCCAATGGCTAAAATCCCTAAATAACGACCATTGTGCATCATCGGCACAAAAACATCCGTCACCTCTCCGGCGGGGGTTAAATGTTGTCTGACCATGGGCAAATCTGCAAAATTTCCCGATTCCACACTGGCTAAAAAATTATCGGGTAATTGCATCCGCCGCCGCAGGGTTAAGGAATTTTGTACCGCCGAATCAGAAAAGGGTAAACCGAGATAAATTTCCCCATCTTGATCCGCATATAACATATAACGGACACTGGAGGTACTGGTATAAAATTGACGGGAAAATCGTGCAACTTCATCGCGTTTTTCTTCCGCAATTAGCGGCGCCACATTAGCGGCTAATAGTAATCCTAAATCTCGACCATAGCGAGTATCATTAATCCGAGCATCTTCTTGAATGGTGTTGACGGCCCAAAAAGTTAAACTACTCATCAACAGAGAAACTACCAGGGTCGCCCCGGCCATTAATCGAGTTTGCAGGGTAAACTCTGACCACCATCTGCTAATAATCTCACTTATTTTTTTGAGGAGTTTCAGCATTTGTTGAGGATTTGGGGGTTGACGGTTGTGGGGTAACTCTGAGTTCATCGGCTATACGGTAATAATTCGGTGATTTGTCTACATACCATATTGGCCTGTAGAAACCCAGAGTTGTGTCTCAGGACAGCGTTAAGTTTTGTTAACAAATTATACATGGTAACAGGAGAGGGGGAAAGCGGGAGGAGTGGGGGGAGTAGGGGAGGCAGGGGAGGCAGGGGGAGCAGGGGGAGCAGGGGGAGCAGGGGAGGCAGGGGAGGCAGGGGAGGCAGGATTTTGAAATCGGGGATTTAGATGCTAAACAGCTTAAGCATCAACCGTTACGCGACAACCGATATCTCGACGATAGTAGAGCCCTTCAAAATTGATACAATCAACGGCTTTGTAGGTTTGGGTGATGGCTTCTTGGAAAGTAGACCCAACGGCCGTAACCCCTAATACTCGTCCGCCATCGGTGAGAATTTGGCCGTCTTGTAGTTTAGTTCCCGCATGGAATACGATCGCCCCCGATGCTTCTGCGTCTTTTATTCCGGTGATCACTTTGCCTTTTTGATAGGAACCCGGATAACCCCCAGAAGCTATTACCACACACACAGAAACCCCGGATTTCCAGGTTAAAGGAACCTGTTCTAGCCGCTGTTCACAACAGGCGAGTAGGACTTCTTCTAGGGGGGTTTCTAACAGGGCGAGAACCGTTTGGGTTTCGGGGTCGCCAAACCGACAGTTAAATTCTAAGACCTGAATTTCTCCTTCTGGGGAAATCATCAACCCCGCATAAACCACCCCCCGATAGTCAATACCCCGTTGACGCAGGGTGGCTAACGTGGGTTCTAAGACCGACTGTTGGACGCGAGACAGCAGTTCGGGGGGGAGAATGGGAGTGGGAGCATAGGCCCCCATGCCCCCCGTATTCGGGCCAGTATCCCCCTCTCCGACCTGTTTATGGTCTTGGGCTGGAACTAAGGGCCGAATAGTTAACCCGTCGGTTAGGGCGAGTACGGAGACTTCCTGTCCGGCTAGGAAGTCCTCCACCACTACCCGCAGGTTATCCTGGCCAAATTCCCCGGCGAAAATAATATCTATCGCTTCATGGGCCATTTCCACGGTGGTTGCAACGGTGACGCCCTTTCCGGCCGCTAACCCATCGGCTTTGACTACGATAGGCGCGGTTTGAATATAGGCTTTAGCGCTGGCTGCATCGGTGAAGACAGCAGCCTTAGCCGTAGGAATTCCGGCGTCTTCCATGAAGGCTTTAGACCAGGCTTTACTGGCTTCAAGTGCTGCCCCGGCTTGGTTGGGGCCGAATACTTTAATATTATGTTGTTGCAAATAGTCGGTAATTCCTAGGGCGAGGGGTAATTCTGGCCCGACTACCACTAGGGAAATATCCTGATTTTGAACTAAGTTTTTGATCCCTTCAAAGTCTTCTACGGAAATCGGATAGTTTTCACAGCCTTTGAGGGTGGCTGTCCCGCCATTTCCGGGGGTACAAAATACTTTTTCAACGTTGGGCGACTGGAGTAATGTCCAGGCGATCGCGTGTTCCCGTCCCCCATTTCCCACTACTAGAATTTTCACGGTTTTTTGTTCTCAAATTGATTAGCAGTTTTTGATTGTACAATTGTGGCGGTTGTTTTTACATCCGTTGAGGATTGCTATATTCTAACCTAAAAAGATAACTTTAAAAATACCTACATGACCCTGTAGGGGCGAGGCGCGCCTCGCCCCTACGATGATTGAATTTCAAGTCACTTCTACAACAGATTAAAATTTGCTATCTATAATTTAGTATAATTTAAAAATTAATTTGCTTTTGAGGTTAAACCCCATGACTGATAATTTTTATCCTTTAACTTGTGATGATGATCTTTTATTGATTGATAAAGATACTTTTACTGTTGCTAGGTTTAAAGAATTTGCGATGGATTCTTTAAACACAAATCTCTATTCAACCCGACGCAATGATCCAGTAAGATGGTTTAATAATTTTAATATTTTTCATAATTATATTCATTCAATTGATAACAAAGCTCATCTCAAACTAACGAGAAGTTGTTGGCATTTTGATAGTGAGTTTATTGAATGTCAATTACTGAATTTAATTTCTAGAAAAGGTTTGGTTAGTGGAAAATTGGTCATCAAAAGCACAGTTAACTTTTTTCCTGAAGGTTATAAAGAATTTAGCTATGATCCAAATTCCAAATCTTATCATCAATTTGGAATAGAGATAGAATTACAATTCTGTCCAGACAAACCCGAACCATTAGAAACCTCTGATTGTTCCTTAGATGAATTGAGAAAACAACTCCAAATTCATAAATAATACAGCATTTTCTCGTTCCCCGGTTCTACCAGGGAATGTATTTTTGAGGTTGTGCCTCCAGTTAATAGCAGGCGGAGCCTGCCCTAAGCATTGCTAGGTAGAACCTAGCAACGAGAATTAACTGTTTTCTGAGTTACAATTGTTTAATAATTGCTATATTAGATCAAATTTCGAGGATAATATCAACATGAACAATACATTTTATAAGCTGAGTGATGATTGTATGTTAATGTATGAAAAGAATATATTTATTGTAGAAAAAATTAAAGAGCATTTGCTCACTGGTTTAAAGGATAAAATGCGATTTTACTTTTATGAAAATAGCAGAAATGGTTATTATAAATACTG
>DATNRE010000713.1:0-3222 GCA_036703685.1 Candidatus Obscuribacterales bacterium | reverse complement strand
AATAGATCTGATTTAACTTTCGCCTCTCTTGTAGCTTCTTGAATTGCTTCTTCCTTCGCCTGATCATGGGCTTGTTTTAGTTGTTCTTCATAGCCAGCAACTTGCTGTTGATTGGCTTCAAATTCTGCTTGATTTACCGTTAGAATTTGTTCTCTTTCTGTCCAATTTTTATTTTTTTCTTGATTTGATTCTAATAAATCCCGTTCTAATTTCCGTTTGACATCTTCATATTCATCCGTTTCAATTCTTCGAGTTCGTTCTAACTCATAATTATAATCAGCTTCCGCCTGTTCACGACTGCGGGTTAAACGTTCGGTTTCTTCTTCAACCGTAGTATCAAATTCCTGCTGTTCTTTTTCCCAAATTTTGCGTTTTGTAGTGATATCTTTTTGTAAAACTTCTTGCCCCAGGGTGGCATTTTGTTCCAATAAACTTAATTTTTCCTGATGTTCCTGGGTTAAAATATGTAAAGCATCAGCCACAATCCGAATTTTATGAATTTGCTTAAAGTGCTGATTTTCGACCTCAATTCCTCGGTTTAACTCCTCTAATTTAGTTGATTCTGTTCTTAATTTTTCCGTTAATTCTGTAATTACAGAACCAAAATCTAATTGTAGATCTGCCAACCCTTTAACAATACTATCGACCGTATAAGTCGCCGCAGTTTCTAAAATTTGTTTGCCTTTTTCTTGCTCCGCTTCCTGTTCCTTAGTGGCAACTTTTGACTCAATGCGTTTTTGTTCGGCTAAAATTTGTTGAAAGGCGGCTAAAAGTTGGGTTTTGCTAGTGGGGACAAAAGGGGAATGGGTCATGATCAGTTTCTCCATTGACAACATTACTAGATAAATCAGCAACGGGTGGATATTCCGTTAAACATTAATTTTGTTTTCGCAGTTGAGTCACAATATCTTGATATTTTTCAGTCGGTACTGGATCAAGATGGGTGGGATTTTTAGCGATCGCTCTTAGAATCTTTTGACAATTCTGACAACGATTTCCTTCCCAACAATAGCAATTTTTAACTGAGTTTAGCAATAAACTTTGCAATTGTTGATTTTGGTCTAATAACGCCTGATAATTGCGCTGAACCGATTGAATGACTAAGGATAAATGCTTAATATCTTCGCCGATATTTTCTAAATCGTGCATCGTATCTTGACGAACTTGATAGGTTAATTCTCCGGTTTGAATAAATTGATGTTCAAGTGAATCGCCAGGTTTCAAGTGAATTATTTTTTTCATATTTTCCTAGAACGAAAAAATAGGAGGCGGGAAAATATCCAGATATTCACCCGCCCTCAATAACTTACACAGAAACCGCATCTAAAGCCGGAGGTAATGCAGAATTTAACATCAATTCAGAATGTTCTTCTCCTTTTGCATAAGCCGCCATTAAACAGGCAATTTCATGGGGGGGTAAATTATCTAAACAGACCATTTTTCGAGTTCCTTCTAAGTCAATCATCCTTGATAAATTACTCGGATCGGATAAAACTGCTGCCGCTTGTTCCACAATCGACCAATCCGTGCGTTCCTGCCAAGACCATTTCAAGGAATAATAATTAATCGGTTTTACAACTCCATTTTCATCGGGTTTCTGTCCCGAATGTTTGGTGAATTCAGGGATAAAAATTCCCGTTGCGGGTTCCACTCCTCGGGCTTGAACCGAAGCCACTAAACGGTTAAAATCACTCAATCCTCGGGATTTCAAATAGGTCACCATCACCACACCTTTCGGCAATTCTCCTGATTCCGCAACCCACCAAATTTGTCCCCATAATGTGTGTTCTGTTTGTCCTAAACTACCAAAAAATTTGCTAAATTTCAGGATAGTCATGGAACATTTAGAACCATAATCCGTGTCTCCAATTGGTTAAACTAAGCAATTTTGTCACCAAAATTACTCGTCTTCAGAACCGTGCATGAAAGTTTCCCTTCACACGGCTCCTCGATAAATCAGCCATTGTCATTGGCACTACTAGCGTGTGATTTGTCATGGCAGTGTCGGTGAAGTAATTCCAAATTGGAATACTTATTATTGCTTCGATTCCTGTCTTTATGGTGCACTTCTAACACATCTTCTTCCCAGAAATAGTATCCACAGTATGAACATTGATTTTTCTGTTGCTTTAACAGCGTTGCTACTACTTTTGGAACTCCTGGTACTTTTCCCATCCTTGAACCCCAGTATTTTAGGTTGCCATCATAAGGACTTGCTTCACCTTTGACTTTAATATGTCTCTCAATTTTGGTGTCTTTATGCTGTTTTAAAACCGCAATAATTTTTCCATTTTTGAGACAGGCAAATTTGTTAACTCCTTCGATGGTTTTCCAGTATTTATTGGCTGTCCATTGTTTGGTTTTGTCGTGTCTTTTGTGCGACCATGCCACTAATTTCCAAAAAATCCAGTAATCTAGGTCTCTGAAAACATCTGAACTAACTACTCCTGAATAATAGTTTGCCCACCCTTGGATAATTGGATTTAACCGTTTTATCAATGCCTCCTGTGGGGCCGCTCTGTGGGTTTCAATTATTCTGGTGATAGTTTTGTAGTGTTCTTTAACTTTACTTTTGCCAGGGGTGATAACTGTTTTTATCCCTAACTCATTGCCATATCTATCATGTGCTGTTCTGTATTTCCCAGCATCGAATTGTCGGATATTAAACCCTAGAAAATCAAATCCTGGGTTATTACCTTCTAATTCATTTAGTGTATGACAAATCCTTGTTTTGGATTCTTTTAGCTCAAGTCCTATTTCTTTTAGCCATTCTGCAATCATTTCCTTGCATTTTAGAATAACTTCTAAATTTTCATGCAGGATCACAAAATCGTCGGCGTATCTTACTACATGGGCTTTGGGTGTGTATCCCAGATAAGTTTGAGTTTTCTTTCCGTTTTCCCTACCGTATTTGTAATGGACTTTGTGAGGAAAAGCCTTGATAATTAGTGTTTCCAGACCGTGTAAGGCTATGTTTGCCAGTAGTGGCGAGATTACACCTCCTTGGGGTGTTCCTTCTTGGGTTGGAAATAGCTTGTCCCCATCCATTACTCCTGATTTTAACCAGGCTTTTATTTGTCGGTTGAGTTTTGGGAAAGTTCCGATTTTTTTGATGAGTACATCATGGTTAATTTTGTCAAAGCATTGAGCTATATCCGCATCAAGGACGTATTTTTGACCTTTGTTGATTACGTTATAGATTTGCCCAATGGCATCGTGGCA
>DATNRE010000712.1:0-2926 GCA_036703685.1 Candidatus Obscuribacterales bacterium | reverse complement strand
TACCAGATTTTAAAACCCGTTTTAAACTCAAAGAGTTAAGTATTTCGCCTTACCCGGCTTTCTGTGATCCATATCACACAAAAATATAGAATTGATCATCATTCTTCCCCCATGAGTATCACTGAAATTTATTAGAACTTTTGTCACAATTAGATCAGAATCAAGTAAACCCAAAATTAATCAAAGCAATATTCTGAGTTTTAAGATAAAAATTTATCAACCCCTCGCCTGACCTTGATATAACCATGATAAAACCAAACCGGACTAAAACTATCATCCCCGATCCCGAGGAATGGATCACAGAGCATCATGTGTTAGCCAGTTTTGCCGAGACTCTCAGTACCCTAAAACAGCTTTTGGGCGATGAAGAAACCCAGGTGGATCATAAAATTTCCTATACCCACGAAGGAGAATTAATCCTGGGAACTGCAACCCGAAATCTGTTAAAAGAAAGCTATGGTGATGACCATTGGCAATATGTTGAAAATTATTTCTCAGTCTATGAATATTAAAAATTAGGAAAACGAATCCAATTATCTTTCCTGGTCAATACAAAAGGACAGATTAGTTATTGTGGTTATTATCAATAATACTATTTTACCAAATTTTAAGTTATTTACTTTTTGTTCTCATTGATAGATAATATAAAAGCTAAACCGTAATTATATTAAATTAATATGTGTCGCCTCTTAGCCTATCACGGCCTACCGATTCAACTTGATAAAATTCTATTTCAACCCGAACATTCTCTAATTGTTCAAAGCTATCAACCCCGTGAAATGGCAGAAGCCCTTCTAAATGCTGATGGTTTTGGTTTGGGATGGTATCAAAATAAACAGGAAACAGAACCCTTTATCTATCGAAATATACAACCAATCTGGAGTGATATTAATTTACCTTATTTAAGTCGTTATATTGAATCGGGTCAAATTTTAGCCTATGTTCGCAGTGCTACGCCAGGTCAAGGAGTGAATTATAATAACTGTCAACCCTTCAGTTTTGAGAACTTGTTATTTATTCATAATGGTTATATTCAAAATTTCCGCCATAGTCTTTATCGATCAATTCGCAACCGCTTATCTGATCAAATTTACCAATTTATTGATGGAACAACGGACTCCGAACATATTTTTGCCCTATTTTTAAATGAGTTGTACTCTGACCCTACTCTCACCTTGGAAACTGCACTCAAAAACACCTTAAAAATTGTGGCTGAATTAATAGGAAATACTGGCATAAAAGCTCTAATTAATGTCATCATTAGTGACGGCTATCAAATGGTAGTCTCCCGTTTTGCATTGGGAACTATTCCACCCACATTATATTGGTTGCAAAATCACCCCAATTTTCCCCAAGCTGTGATTCTTGCATCCGAACCCCTATTTCCGGCAGAATGGAATACTTGTCCAGAACAAAGTATGATTACCATAGGAGAAAACCTTGAGATCAACATCCAAAAACTCTCTTAAAGAAAGTCTTAAACAATCTTTTAATCAATGTCGTCAAGGAACACTGAAACTTTTTGAAAATATTGATGATGTCACCTTTCGCGCCCAACCCCATGCCGACTTTAGCCCTATTGGTTGGCACCTGGGGCATATTGCTTACACCGAAGCCTATTGGTTATTAGAAAAATGTGCCGGATTTGCACCCCTATTTCCTGAGTATGATCAACTCTTTAATGCTAACGGATTACCCAAAGTAGAACGGGTTAATTTGCCACCTTTGGAAGTAATTTATCATTATTTAGAAACCGTTCGTTCCCAAGTTAACGAATATTTAGAAAATGCTCCCTTAGAAAAAGAGCAGCGTCTCTGGAAGTTTCTCTTACAACATGAAAGTCAACATAGCGAAACGATTGTTTTTGTTTTGCAACTACAACAGTTAACAACACTGAATCAATCAACTCATCCTCATCCCAACTGCAACTCTATTATTTCTGAACTCAGTCCATCTCCCACAATGATTCAGATTCCTGCCGGGGAGTTTACCATGGGGAGCAATGCCATAGACGCCTTAGATAATGAAAAACCCGCCCATCAGCACTATTTAGAAACCTATTCTATAGGGCGTTACCCCGTTACCTGTGGAGAATACCGAGAATTTATTCAAGCCCAAGGTTATCAAAATCCTCAATGGTGGTCAACTCAAGGTTGGCAATGGTTACAACAAAACCCCGTTAACCAACCCCTCTATTGGTCGGATGAATCTATATATAATCATCATCCTGTCTGTGGGGTGAGTTGGTATGAAGCCCAAGCCTATTGTAACTTCGTAGGCCAGCGATTACCCACCGAGGCAGAATGGGAAAAAGCAGCATCTTGGAATCCCTCTACTCAAACCCAACATTTCTATCCTTGGGGCGAAGGGCAACCTAGTCCAGAATTATCTAATTGTGATCAAGTCCAACTGTGCACCACCTCAGTCAATGCCTATCCCGATAGTGTCAGTCCCCACGGTTTATACGACACCCTAGGTAACGTTTGGGAGTGGACAGCCAGTTGGTTTAACGGCTACGAAGGATTTCAGCCCTATCCCTACACAGGATATTCGCAAATTTACTTTGATGGTCAACACCGAATTCTCAAAGGTGGAAGCTGCGGAACCCGTCCCTGGGCCATGCGGTCTAGCTTCCGCAATTGGTATCACCCCCATGTCCGACAAATTTTTGCCGGATTTCGTTGTGCGTCCAATTAATGTCCCAGACCCACCCAACCGAAATTGGCTAGAAAGGCGATTTTGATTAGGGAAAAAATTTTTTTGAGAAAAAGCTTGACAAAGCTGGGGAGGTTAGATACATTGGTAAATGCGCTCGAGAAACGAAAGCGACGAGAGCGCGCCGAACCTAGAAAAAAGAATACGTTTGAAAGTCGAATTTACAAACTCCTAGTCAAAAAACTAAACGAGGAGTCAACGTAAAGTTGAT
>DATNRE010000711.1:0-12610 GCA_036703685.1 Candidatus Obscuribacterales bacterium | reverse complement strand
ATCAACTTTACGTTGACTCCTCGTTTAGTTTTTTGACTAGGAGTTTGTAAATTCGACTTTCAAACGTATTCTTTTTTCTAGGTTCGGCGCGCTCTCGTCGCTTTCGTTTCTCGAGCGCATTTACCAATGTATCTAACCTCCTCGGCTTTGTCAAGCTTTTTTCCAAAAATTTTTTTTCCCTAATCAGAATCGCCTTTCTAGGCTACGGTCTTCTTGAATATATGGATTGAAATGATGGAAGAAATCCATTTGGGACTTTCCAGCGAACAGGAAGGTTAAAGAAAATGGTAGGGGGGTATGGCATTTCCAAGGGTTAACTGCCAATGAAGGAATCGCTCTTGCCATTGGTTGAGTTGCTCTTGAAGTTGGATGGCTTGGGTTTGGGGAATCAATATATAGATGCGTTCTCGATTCGGTTGACTCTCGGCAAAACGGGTTTCTGGATAGCTTTGACTAATGGTGTTAATTAGCTCTTGCCATTCCTGGGTTTGCTGGTGTTGATGTTCTAGTTGACGCTGATGTAGTTGTTTTTTGGCTAAGAAGTAGTCTCTCCCTCGCTGGGGGGATCGGTCTATGGGTGGGGTTTGATTTGGGGTGTTGGGTGTGGGTTCGAGGGGAACTCCCTGTAAGCAATATTCGGCTTTTCCTTGGAATTGCTCTAATTTTTGTAAGTAGTCCTGTTGATGTAGGGCTAGATGCTCAGAAATGGAGGCGGCGGTATGAAAACAAATTCCGAAGCGTAGCGGTAAGAGGATGGTTTGCTCAAAAAGGGTACAGATAATTTGGTCATGAATTAAAATGGCTTGGATTAATTGTTCATCGGTATCTGGGAGATCTTGAGATTTTAAATTAGGTTCGACTAGAGCAGATAACCCATAAAAACTGATAATTTCTAAAGAACCTTTAATCCCGGGGGGAAGTTTTAGGGGTGATGGGGGAGTTTTAAAAAAAGCGTAAGTATACATTTCAACTATCAGTGTAAAAGTCAATTATTGCCTAATTAATGATTGGGAATCCATTCAAAATCAAAACTGAGTTGAGCAAATCCAGATTGCCAAGAAACAGATAATTCTAAATTTTCACTAGAATTACCCCAATCTATTTTGACTCCTTTGATCCAACTTTTAAGTTCAGGAGCAGTTTCTAATAAATTAATGATTCGCAATTTTAAAAATTCTAGGGATTGGGGCAATGGACACCATTCATGGCAATCTGATTGAACAATAGAGTTAGGTATCAAGGGATTTAATTCAAATTTTAGGGGTTGACTACTGGCGATATCTATTTCCCAAGAATCGTTGATAAATTCAGCATTTAAAACGGCTAATAATCTCAAGTTGCCAGTTTGCCAAGCTAATCCAGGTTGTAGAACTTTGGCTTGAATTCCACTAATGAATTGCATAATATTATAACTGCTTTTAACCATTTGCCATAATAGTCTTAGAGATAATTCGATCAATGGCATTTCAGGTTGAAGACGCATCAGACTGGAAGGAGATTGGGGACTGTAAATAATATCAACTAATTCATCGGCTATTTGAATTAAGTCGATTAAATAATCATCTTTAGATTGAAGATGATTATTTGAAATAGTTTTAGAAGAAACGTTAAGATTATAAAATTGTTTTTGTTGATTCAGCCAGTGTAACCCATAATTTTGGATTTGACTTTGAATATAAGGTTGAATAATACTGGGGTCTGTGAGTCGAATTTGTGTTTTTAATAAAGACGCTTGAGAAATGGATGCTAAAATAGAATATTCAACATCTTGAATCGGTGTATGGGTAAAAAAATCTTCTTCTATTTGTTCATTTTCCAAGGAATAATAAAAGGGGCTAACCTCTGATGTTTTTGGGTCGGGAATAAATTGAAATCCCATATCTATAGTGATTTGGCTTTGCTCCCATTGACTTTTGGGATAAAGAAGTTCAGTTTTGATGGAATGAATTAATAAATTAATAGGATTCCAATGATCTTGAAGGTGATGGGTAATTTGTTGTAATAAAGATTTAACTTCTAAAGGATTCTGACAGAAGGAACAATCATTAGATTGAATATATGCTTCGGTTGTAATCAAGGGAGGCGGGAAAAAACTGGTTGCTAAATCAATTAAAATTTGTATACTTTCTGTTTTAATCATTAAACTAGCAACTAATCTTAATTTCCCCGGTGTCCAATCTTGATTGGGTAATAAAATTTCAGCATTAATACCAGTCAAAAGTCGCATAAACTGATTGTTACTTTGGACTAAATTCCATAATAATTGAGGAACTAATGTATTAAGAAATAGAATAACAGGAGGTTGAATATTGTATTGTTTTTGATCGGAGGAATTCGGCAAAATTTTTGATGTAGAAACAGAGTAAGCTTGATAAGCTGCTAACACTTCGGAGGCTTCCTCTGTAACATAAGGAATTAGGTTTTCAGGGGTTTGGGGTAAATGGGAAGGCCAGGCTCCATTAGGCGATCGCAAATGGGCAATAATTTGAATCAATTCCTGCATAGCCTCAACTAAAGAATCTGGAATTTTAGGAGAGTCAGAAAGAGAATTAAACGGAAATGGGTCAATAAATTTAATCAGGGTTTGATCGAGAAAATCATCTAAATTTTGAGGTTGAGTTATGGATGATTGTTGGATAGGATTGATAGTAATATCTATAGATTCAATGAATGGATCGTGATTCATAGGTCTAACTCAAGATTAATAGATTGTACAAAATGTAGATAACCCTGGGATTCGGGAGCTCTCAGAATTGCTAAACCTGTTTTCCCCCAAGAAGTCATGGCTCGAGGATTAACAGGGCCAAGATAATTACCTAAAAATTTTCCTTCTAAATTAAAGAAGGTGTATTTTCCCTCTTTATCCGCTATAACATATCCCCAAGAGGTAGCGCAAGCAATGGTGGGCGGGGAGCTTAGGGGAATACGAATAATACCCAGAGGCTTTAAATGTAACAGGACAAGGTGAGGCTGCTCATCGCATCCAATACCTAATAAAGTGTAGGGTTGAGTCGTAGGAATCAGTTGTTTTAAAGGAATTGATAATTTCAGGTTTCCCATGGGGTTTCCCCGGCGAGTATAAAACCTGAACATATTGCAGTGCTTTTGTTTGAAGTTTAGCCAAACTCCGAGTAAATGTTTACGATCTAAAAATATAAGTTCTGGAACTTGAGGAACAGAAAGGGATAGTTTTTTAATCGGTTTTAGTGAGGGAAAACCCTGTTTTTCGGTTAATAAATAAAATCGTAATTGTCCCGAAAATGCTAAGGCCATATAGCGACTATTGGGTTCAATTGCGACTCTATATAATAAATCCCGATATGATGCTGGCTTCAAATTAGTAGTTACGGATTCTGAGCTAATATGATTATGAATGGGCGATTGTTGATCATCGTAGGATTGTAAGGATTGAATCGCGCTTAAATTCAACAAAGATTGCGGATTTTTTTGAAAAGGGGTGCAATGATAAATTCGATTTTTGGTCATAATACAACAACCATTAACCATTGTTTGCATTGCCAAAATAGCTTCGGGGAATTGAATTATATCTTGAGAAATAACATCAATTTCTTGATTCAATATAGATGAATTATGGGGAGGCGACCAAATTTTTAAAAATTGACCAAACCCTGTATAAAGATAAGGAAAATTGGTTATACAACTTAGGGGAAATTTAGAATTTCCCAATGCAGGTAAAGAAATAGACTGATCAAGAATATGAGTCAGATTAGACCCATTAACTTCTGGGAATTGGGAATTATTATCGGTGGGGAAATCGGGAAATTTCCCAGGAATAATAGAGTCAAGCAGACTTTGAACTTGAGGATCAACTAGGGCTTGTCCCAAGGCTTCTGCCATGGCTGCCGCGGTTTTGTAGCGACGGGCTGGGAGTTTTTCTAAGGCTTTTTGAATGACGGCTTGTAAGACTTCAGGAATTTCTGAAGGAATCTGCAATCGTTGATTTAACTGGGCTGACATCAACTCACCGGGTAAACCATGAAAGGGGCGATCGCCGACCAAAAGTTCAAACAAGATAATTCCCACCGCATAAATATCTGAGCGGGGCGAATAAATGCCATAAAATCTTTCAGGAGCCATATAAGCAGGAGAGCCCCCGGTAAAAGTGGAGGGCTTTTCTGAAGGAGAAAGTTTTCCCGCTAGGGGAAGACGACGGGCAATTCCAAAGTCTGATAATTTTGAGTGCCACCCTTGAGGTTTCAGGGTCAGGAGGATATTTTCTGGTTTCAGGTCACAATGAATCACACCCCGTTGATGGGCATAGTCTAAACCCTCTAAAACCCCGAGGATCAGGTTTAATCCTTCTTGCAGACGTAGGGAGTTTGGTTGTTCGAGAAGATGACGAAGGGTTCCCCCTTCACAATACTCCATGACTAAATACCGTCCGGTCTGGATATGTTCAAGACCTAGACAAACAGCGATATTAGGATGTTGTAGACTGATAATAAACCATAGTTCTTGCAAAAATTGGTGAGTAGGGGCACTTTGATGACTCAGTTCTTTGAGAGCGACCAGTTGTCCATTGCGGCGATCACTGGCACAGTAAACCCTACCAAACTGGCCTTGTCCTACTAACCCCAAAATTCGGTATCGAGAAGCCTGCATGGTGTGTTTTAGACCGCTTTGTTAACGCTCCATCCCATAGTATTAGAATATAACTAAAATATGGGTATCACTAACAAATTACCATTATCCAGCCATTAAGGGTGTTTATGTTTTCTTCAGTCGAACCAGACTCTACAACACAAACTACGGGGACAGCCCCGACTAAAATCATCCAATCTCAAAACCAGTATTACACTTGTCGGATCAGAGTACCGGATTTAGAGCAACCAGTGGCTGCGGTTTGTGTTGACGAGGAATACTATAGTTTTTTTAAGGCGGTAGAGGCTGCTGATAAAACCTTAGAAATCGTTGCTAAACTAGGAAAGGTGGGAGATAGCACCGTCATTACAAAAACTCCAAAAGGTTATGCAATCTGGGTGCAAGAGCCGAATGCTCAACTTCATCGTCCGTAAAGTCTAAATTGGTGATCATGCTGCGATAATTAAGCGTTAATGGTCTGTGAGGTCTTAAATTTAACGGTTCAGTTGTGCAATCTATATTTTTTTGATCTGCTGATTCTCTAATCTAATTTCTACTACAAATGGCTAAAATACTGCGACTGGAACCGATTGCGGAAGAAATGGCGGTTCAGACTAATTCTAATTTGCTCTCAGCATTAATGACCAAGGAACTTCATGTCCTGAAAGAATGCGGGGGGCGGGGAATGTGTGCTACTTGCCATGTTTTTATTAAAGATGGCATGGATGGTTTATCTAAAGTCAGCCGTCGTGAACAAAGAACCCTAGAAGTGATCACAACGGCTAAACCTAATTCCCGTTTAGCCTGTCAAGCCCATGTTCTTGGGGAGGGTATTGTTGTTGAATTACCCTCGGGGATGTATATTGATGCCATCGAAGATATAGAATCCTTAGTCGGCCGACGAGCCGAACAAGAACTCCTGCATCCGATTACTGGGCAAGTTGTGGTGGAAACCGGAAAACTGATTACCCGATCAATTCTAAATCAGTTGAAAGAAACTCGTTTACAAGTGGGCGAATATCTGGCTCGAACTCGAAATGCGAAAGATGACTAATAATTCAGTTATCAGTTATCAGTTAACAGTTAACAGTTAACAGTTGAAATTTCAAAGTTAATCAGCCTGTTTCGCCAGAATAATTGCCTCGTATAATTAATTTATGTTTACTAATTTAGAACGGTTGAGTGTTGAAGTTGATGGTCGTTATGCAACACCGGAAGAACTGGATTTTTTAAAATCCTATTTTCAGACGTTTAAATATCGAATTAGTGCCTATCAAAAAATCCAAAAAAATGAATCGGTTATCATGAATCAAATTCAAGAAAAGCTAGAAAAAATCAACCCAGATATTTTTATCCAAGGTTCAGTGAATTTAAAATCAAAATGGCGTTCGGATACAATCAGAGTTTTAAGGTATTCAGCGATGGCGTTATTAATAGATGATCCTGAATACTTGCGACAACGCCTATTAATTTGGTTTTCGACAATTTTACAAGCGTTTAAAGTTCAAGATCTAACTCAATTAACTTGTCAAACCATGGGCGATGTCATTAAAAGTTATTTAACCCCAGAGGAAAATAATCTATTTTTACCTCTAATTGAACTAAATTCAAATACTTTGTGTAAAAAAAGAACGTAATAAATCCTGGGATTTTTATGAATTATAAACTTTGCCATTCGGTAATGTAGCCCCATTTAATTGTGCGCCCTTAATTTCAGCATTCGCTAAAATTGCTCCTTTTAAAATTGCTCCTCTTAAATCAGCCCCGCTCAAATTAGCTCCCATTAAATTCGCATCTGTTAAATTAGCATTCCCTAGATGAGTATTTCTTAAATCAGCATTAATTAGACAGGATTTACTTAGGTTTGCAGAACTTAAATTACTGGCACTTAAGTTAGCATCCATGAGTAACGCTGCTTCTAAATTAGCTTCACTTAAATAAGCCCCGGCTAAATTAATTCCCGTTAATAATTTTTGTCTTAAATCAATACCACCCAAATCCGCCCCACTTAAATTAATTCCACTTAAATGAGCTCCATTTAAACAGACATTCCTGAGATAAGTTTTACTCAAATTCGCTTTACTCAGATTGGCTCCGGTCAAGTTGGCTTCATTCAGATCTGCTTCTAATAAAGTTGCAGAATTGAGAAAAGCATTAGTTAAATTAGCGTGTCTTAAATTAGTTTTTAACATCTGGGCTTTGGTTAAATCAGCCCCGGTGCAATTAGCACCACTTAAATTAGCTCGGATAATGATCGCTTGACTTAAATCGGCTCCCGATAAGTCCACATCTTTCAAATTAGCCTGGGTCAAATCCGTGTTTTTCAAGATAGCCTGGCGAAGATTGGCCTTAATTAAATAGGCTTTAACTAAGGAGGCTTGAGTTAGAATTGCTTCTAGGAGAATTGCAGAACTAAAATCAGCACTTTTGAGATTGCAATGGTTAAGATCGGCTTCTTGTAAATTCGCCCAATTCAGGTGAGCTCCTTCGAGATTAACCCGACTCAAATTAGCCCCAGTTAAAATAGTCCCACTCAGACTAGCTCCACTGAGATTAGCCCCGGTTAAATTGGCTCCGGTTAAATTGGCCTTGCTGAGATTAACCAGACAGAGATGGGCTTCGCTTAAATCCGCATGACTCAAATCTGCACCAATGAGATGGGGTCGATTTTGGGGTTCTCGAAGATTAGCTAAACCCATTGTTATTGCAGTATTAGGCCGATAAGAATGGGTACTCAGAATCATACCTCGCAGACTCAGGCCTTTAAAATCCCGTTCTCCATCTCCATATCGACTCAGTAGTTCAATCGCATCCATGGGTTAAACCTAAGTTGACAGTCTCCAATGAACCCAAACAATCTCCTTTTAATATTTTTATAACTTGCTTTAATCAGTAATCAGTAATCGGTGTAGAGACTGAGCAAGGGCGCAAGGGATAGGGGCAGATCTGTATGAGTGATTTATTTATTTACCGATGACCGATTCATATTTCAGACCAGTGCTTTAAGAATCGTTTGATGATCCTTTCCTTCATCAACTAAGGCTTCAACTGATTGCAAACGATTACTCAAACCGAGAATAAATTGGTTAGACTCTGCACCCATTGACTCACAGGTTGTTTGAATACAATTAAGATCTCGTCCCGTTAATCGACTAAAAAAAGAGCTAAAAATTCCAGCTTCCAAAAAACAAACGGGTCGGCTCCATCCTTTGGCTACACTAGGAAAGGGAGAGTTTTTAGTAATTAGAATTAAAACCCCAGTATTAATATATTGGGTATCTAAATCAAAGGTTCCCCAACCATGGGTTTTCCAACATTGTTGTAAACATTGAATGAATTCGATCATTTCCATTTGCGCCACAGTTTTGTCATAATATTCGCTGATTTCTTCACAAAAACGAACATAAAAATTTTTGCCCCACCAGCGACCACAGTTAAATAAAACTAAGCGAGTGGCTTGACCTGTTTCTTGTTCTAATCCGGTATAAATTGCTTCTAGGAAAGTTGAGGGAAGACCGAGTAGACGACCTCCCAGGCGATTTTCTAGTAACCCTAATTCCAAATCCCCTTTGACATAGGCGTCATAGGCGAAATAGTTGCCTGGAATTTGAGGTTTTGTGAGTAAATTGTTAATTTCAATCATAATTTAAGCAGGCTATATTGACGGTTGATTGTTAACCGAATCGCGGTTGTAAGGAAAAGAGGGATAATGTTGAACAAGGGGTGATATAAAAGTGCTAATTAGAATTAATTAACTCTTTTTGATTCAAGGTTTTAGCAAGTAACTTTTGACTTGTTCTAGGAAGGGTTGTATAAAAACCATTGCCTTTTCCGAGAGTAATTCATTTAAACGGGTATTGAGCAACTGGTAGACTTGAGTATCAATAGCTTGACTATTATGGGCTTGAACTATACCGGATAGCCAATCAATCACTCGTCGTTGAAGGTATTCTGAATCATTTAATAACATCGCCATCGCACTATGGCGCAAAATCAGAATCCATTGTTGCAAAACCTGTTCTAAACGCTCTTGTTTTTCCTGGGGAAATATGACGGAAATTTGATCGGCAATGGGCTGAAAAATAACCACTTCTCGATCCCTAAGAAATTCATAAATTTTTAATCGTTGGACTAAGGTTTCTGAATAGCTCTTGAACCCTAGCAATTCTTCGGTTTGAAGATAGCGATTTTCCGCTTTGACTAATAATTCATTTAATTCGGTTTGCATGGTAATCAGTTATCAGTTATTAGTAAATAGTTATCAGTTATAGCTCTACGCGCTAGGGAACAGGCAACAGGGAACACCGGAACAGTAAGCAGTGAAAAGGTTTCAGAACTCAAAAGTGTCCTAACTGTAATGCGTAGCGCTATATCAGGTGATGAACGGTGCAAGCATAGTCTAAGGCATGAATTCGTGCCTTAGTACATCTCTAATCTTAACTCCTATACTGATGACTGATAACTGATGACTGATAACTGATTTAAAATAAACCCATTAAATCGTCGATGGTCACATCCAGTTGAGCGGGGGTATCGGCAACAGAGACGGAGACAATGGGCATCGCTCCGACCTGGGGCACTCCTTCCCAATCAATCCTTTGAAAAAAATCAGCGACGGACAGGGTTAAATTGGACGGTGAGGGAGTATGGTCATGATTTTCTACCGTCGTCGGTGTTCCTAACCAGTTAAGATTGCCGAAAAAGTCCTGAACCGACTCACTGAGCCAACCCTGCTGATTTTTCATCGCAGTACCACTCCATCCTGTAATTTTCGTTGAATATCCCGGGCGGTAGCACCTTCATTTAACCAAAAACCCGCGGCATCGATCCGGTCTGGGTTTCCCAAAAGAAACTTACAATAGGTTTCTCCCATGGAATAACATTGCAGTTCAATGCAACTGAGACTTTTTTTGACTAAATTACTAAAAAATCCGGCAAATAATCCGGCATAGATATGACATACGGGTTTTCCCACATCCCCTAACGTCCGGGCAACGGCCGAGTCAAATAGGTTAATAAAGATACAGCCATGTTTGCGATCGCTCATGTCCACTTCCCAGCGTCCCCAGCCTTGGGCGGTAAAGGGCCACCACCAGGTTTCTAAGAGAAACATCAGGTTAGACTGTCGAATACTTTGACCAAATTCGGCCTCATACCACTGCTGGAAAAAGGCAGCATCCTTAACGCCCCATTCTTTGCCAATGGTATACATAATCACCGAGGAGGCACTGCCGACTTCTTCCTCTAATCCTTCGACCAAACCGATGATAAAATCTTCACTGGTAAAGATATTTCGCATTTGATTCCAGTCTGTAACCGTACCCAAGGACGGATCAAAGCTGAAAAAATCTTGAAACCGATAATGATTATGGGCTTTAGGATTACTGGTTTTGAGTGGGGATTGATACTCAACGGGCTGTTGAGGGGCGGCGCTTAATGCCATTAGCTGCATACTCCTTTTTAATCGACAGGGTTTAAAATTGGGATCAAATTTCTCGACTCACATTCAGCATAGAGACAAGAGTGGGTCACACCGGGGTTAATTGTCGGCTTCTGAGTCAGTTGGATTTCCATGCACCTGTTGTATCTAATTTAACTCGATTCTTTGCTTTGAAGTGTTACATTTTTGGGGAGTCAACCGGGGATAGGAAAATTAACGCCACTTCACCGACCGGCGATCGCAAATTTTGGAGTTTAAAAATCTTTACCTTAGCTTGTTTATTTTTCCGTCTTGAACTGGGTCTGTTATGATCGTCGAAGGTTTTAAGTGAAGTATAGCTAAACTAAGAATTTATGGGGCATAAGCGATGAAACGTATTTGTATTGCCATCGGCATTAATCAATACCAATATCTGCAACCTTTAAACTATGCCCAAAAAGATGCAGAAGCTATTTATGAATATTTAGTTGATGGGGCTGGCTTTCCCCGGGATCAAAGTTTATTGATCACGGATAAGTCCCCCCAACTGTCGGGGATGTCCACCTATCCTGACCAAAAAAATGTTTTAGATTGGGTAGAGTCTTTCTGTAAAGAGCAACTGGGTCATGAAGATGTTCTCTGGTTTTTCTTTAGCGGCCACGGGTTTGCTAAAGATGGACAGGATTACTTGTTGCCGATTGATGGTAACCCAGCCCAGTTAGAAACAACGGCTATTCCGATTCAAACGTTGTTTAACTATTTTAAAGCCGCAGCAACGGATAAAATTTTGGTATTGCTGGATATTAACCGCGCTCAGGGGGCACACGCCGGGGAAAGTGTGGGCACTCAAACGGCTGAAATCGCTCGAAAATTACAAATTCCGACGATTTTATCTTGTCAGCCTGAACAGTTATCCCGGGAAACTTCGGCACTGCGTCAAGGATTCTTTACGGCGGTGCTATTGGAAGGATTGAAAGCTGGACAAGGTTTAACCTTAGATTCGTTAATTCACGGACTGGAGAAACGTTTACCAGAAGTGACCGAACAACATTTAAGACCCCGACAACAACCTGTATTTGCTGTTTATCCAGCCTCTAAACGATCACAGGTGCTTTTACCTGAAAGTCGTCAGAAGGCGATTAATTATTCCAACGGTATTAGAGAAATAAATATGGCAACTGTGGAATCTCATCAAAACGGGGCGGCTCCTATATCTGAAGATCCTCTAAAATTCTCCCCCACCTCCGGTGCAGGAAATGGAGATCGGATTTCTGTGCCAGGCGAAGCCGTCGGGCCAGGGAATTTACCCCAAAATTCTCCAGCTTCTGTAATTCCGATGAACTCCCCACCGCCTGTAAGTTCAACAGAGGAGACTATGACAGAAAGTTCATTTTTACAACGGTTAATTCTTTGGAGTGGAGCTACGGCGCTGGTGCTGTTGCTGGGTGTATTTTTGACCAATAAACCGATATTTTTGGGTCAAAATACCACTGCTGAGTCTTCCGTTGAGACTTCAACGGTGGTTAAAACTCCTAAACCCTTGCCCGCGACCACAAAACCGGAAACTACAGCCCCGACTCCAACTCCTGCAACTCCGGCTCAATTGTTAGATGAATCGAAACTCCTGTTAAAAGATGCTTCCGCTTCGGATTTTAGTAAAGCGATCGCCATCATTCGACAAATTCCGGCGGCTGATCCTGAGTACCAGGAAGCCCAAGGGGATATTGAACAGTGGAGTAAAACTATCCTGGTGATTGCCCAAGGGCGCGCTCTGAGTCAAAATTTACAAGGAGCAGTGGATGCCATTAAGTTGCTCCCTGACGCTAATCCTGAGATTTATCAACAGGGGCAAAAACAGCTTGAGGAGTGGGAAGCTCAGTTAAAAATCCTAAACAATAATCAAGGAATTCTGAGCCAAGCTAAGGCTTTAATTAAGCCCGGTCAGGCTTCATCCTATAGTAATGCGATTGGTCTTGTCCAAAAAATTCCGGCGGATCAACCTGGATATTCCGAGGCTCAACAATTAATTAATCAATGGGGAAATCAAATCTGGGCAATTGCTCAATCCCGGGCTAAGAGCAAGCAGTATGTTAATGCAATTGAAGCTGCTAAGTTAGTTCCCGAAAATACATCAGCATACAACGCGGCTCAAAAAGCGATCACTGATTGGGAAAAGAATCAGTAATCAGTCATCAGTAATCAGTCATCAGTTATCAGTTATCAGTTATCAGTTTAAGAGTTTTCAGTCATCAGTTATTAGTGTAGGAGTTATCAGTCAATAGTTAGTGTTTAATAGTTTTAAATTGTTAAGTAAAAACTGAAAAAACAAAAACCAAAGACTAAAAAATGATTAACTCGTAAACTGATGACTGATGACTGATGACTAATCACTGATGACTAATCACTGATCACTGATGACTGATAACTGATGACTGATAACTGATTTTAGTTCCCCCTAAACCACAGTAGCCGTTGGGGTTTTTTGCTAAGTATTGTTGATGATAACTTTCGGCGTAATAAAACTCCGGCGCTGGCAGAATTTCCGTGGTTATGGCTTCATAACCCCCTTGTTTGAGAGCGATTTGATAG
>DATNRE010000710.1:0-3589 GCA_036703685.1 Candidatus Obscuribacterales bacterium | reverse complement strand
CCCCTCTGTTGGGACTCTTGGGAACGGTATTAGGGTTAATTAACTCCTTGGGTTCGATTCGTTTGGGTGATATTGGAACGTCATCCTCTGCGGATGTCACCCTGGGGATTGCAGAAGCCTTAATTACAACCGCAACGGGATTAATTGTGGCGATTATTAGTTTAGCATTTTATCGGTTTTTTCAGGGGTTAATGTTTGGTCAGGTCAAAATATTTCGCAAAGCCGGAAACGAATTAGAATTGATGTATCGCCAGAATTGGCCCTATGCAAAATCTCAGTTACAAATTCCCGAAACTGAGGAGGAAGAAGCCGAAGAACCAGAGGAAATCGACGAACCATTGTTGAAATTTCCCCTAGTTGAAGAAGACAATAATCACTCCAGTCCCGAACCGGAAAAAAAGCCTAAACCCGTAAAAAAATCCGAGTCTTTGGAGGCGGAAACCCAAGAGGAAACATAAAGGTTTTCTAGGACTAAGATTACTATTTTCTTCTAAAAAACTGGCTTGACATTAATCCCCAAATTTTTATGAAAATTAGGACAGATTCGACCGAAGACGAAGCAAGAATAGAATTAATTCCCTTAATTGACGTGGTGTTTTGTATTCTCACGTTCTTTATTTTGGCGTCTCTACAATTAACTCGTCAACAGGCGATTAATGTGGATTTACCCAAGGCGAGTACGGGGGAAACCCAAATGCAAAAAATGTTAATTGTGGGAATTGACACCGCCGGACAAACCTATATTGAACAACAACCGGTTAATCAAGATCAATTAGACCGATCTTTACTCCGATTTCGACGTTGGAATCCCAATGGATTAATCGTACTCTATGCCCCGAAAGAAGCCCGTTATAATGATGTGGTTCGGGTTTTAGACCGTTTGCGGGCTATTGGTGGAGAACGGGTCGCCCTGGCCACATTACCCAGTTCTCAGGAAATCAAACCCCCAACAAATCCGTTAAATCCCACGGTAACGCCCCCGGGTAATCTCACCCCACCTTTTGCCCCTACAGCACCCAATTCAGGGGATGTACTGCCTCCGATCTCTCCCTTACCTCCGACTTTACCGAACAATCTTCCCAATCAGGATAGTCCAGTCCTGACTCCATCACTTCCCCAGCCGAACAATACAAATCCCTTTTCCCCTCAAATTCCTCCTTCTGGCAATAATATTCCCGCCGATGGTCAGGGACAGAGAAGCTTTTAATGGGGAAACGGTTGGTTTAAATCCTCCTGAGCAGACCAAATTGAGAATTAATTTTTATAGCAATCAGCAGGTTAGTGTTGACAACTTTTTTGTGTCTTTGTGGTTAAATTAGACTTTTCCGTTGTCAACATACCAGAGCTAACTGCTATAATTTTTAACTCTCAATAATTTGCTCTCTAATTTCTGAATTTAGACGCCTGATTAAGTTGAGCTAAAGCCTGATTTAACTGTTGGGAAATAGCCTCTTGGTTAGGATTTAATTCCAGGGCTTGACGATAACAATTCACCGCATCTTCGAGATCGGTACGAGCATCTTTTTCTAGGGGTTGAACATGGGAACGCTGTTCCAGAGCATCCCCTAAATGTCCATACACCACATCAGATAAGCTTACCTCCAAAGCCCGACGATAGGCCAAAATCGCATCATCCCAGCGTTGTAGTTGAGCCAGGGCAAACCCTAGGTGATCTTGACCTTCTAGGGAATGGGGTTCTAAATCTACGGATTTCCGGTAAGCCGTGGCCGCCTGTTCCCAACGCCCGAGGGTGGAGAGAGCATCTCCCAAGTGTTGATAAATAATCGCTGAAGTTGGTGCGAGATCTAAGGCTTGCTTGTAAGCTGCGATCGCATTTTCCCAGTCATGAACCAGGGATAGGGTATGTCCCAAGAAATGATAATAAATGGCGGATTTTGGGTCATGTTCCGTGGCTTTGCGGTAGTAGGCGATCGCTTCTTGATATTGACCTTGATCGCGAAAAATCATCCCTAATTGATAATAACTCCAAGCGGATTTAGGGTTAATCTGAATCACATTTTGGTAAGAAGCGATCGCCTCCAGAATTTGATTATTTGCCTTTAACGCTTCGGCCAACTGCTGATGGAGTTCCCCATTATGGGGAGTTGCCGTCACCGCTTTATGTAAATAGGCTATGCCTTCGCGTCCCTGTCCCTGTTGAGCAAAGGCGTCCCACAGATATTGATAACAGACAGTGGCATCGGGTTCGAGTTCAATGGCTTTTTCTAGGGAACTAATGGCTTGGGCAAACTGTCCCTGTTGGCAGAGCAGTTTCCCCAGACTCTGCTGAAACTCATAAAAATCAGGATTGAGTTCCACCGCCCGACCATAGGCCTCCGTTGCCTCGGGGATTCTCCCCTGTTGCTCTAGGAGCTCCCCCAGGTTATAGTAAGACCAAGCGGAGTTGGGGTTGAGTTCGCAGGCTTTTTGGTAGCTGGCGATCGCTTCCTCCACCTGACCCAGTTGAGCCAGGGTTTCCCCTAGGTTGTGGTGATACCAGGAGAAGTTAGGCTTTTCGTCAATCGCTTGGCGGTATGCAGTAACCGCTTCTTGAAGTTGGTTAAGTTGCTTAAATCTCTTAGCTTGGTCAAAATATTTTGCTGAGGTTTGCTCATTGTTGATCAATACGCTGTTCATGGTAATCTAATTTTACTTTAACTTTACTTCTGTATCTAAAATATACCTTGGTTTTATGAATTTCCTAACAAAAGTTAATCTTAATAAAAATATAGAAGCATATGATCGGTTTTGTAAATTTGACTTTGACCCGGTTCCAGAAGTAATAGAAAAATATCTCAAGTTATCAGGTTGGGTAGTTGGAATAGAATCACCTCTAGTTGGTATTGAAGTAATTCAAGATGGTCAATTAGTCGGGGAAGCTCCTTTAAATATTAATCGTTCTCTTGTAGATCAAACTGATGAAACCTTTACAGGGGAAAAGCAGTGTGGTTTTAGTATTAATCTTGCCCTAGAGAACATTAATCTGGCATCACCAGTGATTTTGATTCAAGCTGTTTTTGAAGATTTTAAAAGAATTCAATTGGCTGATCTTAGTTTGTCTAAAGCCGAAGAAAGTAATCAAGATTTGGCAGAACTTCAAGCAGAACTTCATAACACACGAGAGGAATTAGAACGGTTACAATCTCAATTTTATGAAGTTTTAGCTGAGTTAGAACAGACTCACTGGCAACTGCATCAAGTTCAAACGAAACAATCAGATTCAGATGTGACAGTTGACAGTTTTCAGCAAGTGATTGAAGTTAATCCAGAGGATATACAATCTTACTATAGGTTTTTAGAAGTTCAACCGGAGAACATTGATATCTGGTTACAGTTAGCTAATATTTTGGTCGAACAAAATCGTTTAGAAGATGCGATCGTCGCCTACCGCAGACTGGTAGAACTCTCTCCTTGTGAAGCATATTACCAGCAGTTAGGAGAACTTCTCGTAAAGCAAGAAAAGTGGGACGAAGCTATTATAGTTTATAAGCGTGCAATTGAATTTAATCCAGAATCTTATTTATATTATTATCAACTTGGAGAAGTGATTTATAATCGGGTGATGCAGAACCCTGAATCGTTTTTTGTT
>DATNRE010000709.1:0-2453 GCA_036703685.1 Candidatus Obscuribacterales bacterium | reverse complement strand
TCTTTGAAGAAACCTTAACCGATTTAAGTGATGTTTTTCAAGAACCCGTTTTTGAGGGGGTTTCTTCCCGCAATTCCGGTGTGGTCTCGGCGAGAACCCAACAAGAACTTACAGGAATCGTTAGTCCCATGGTGTCTTCTCCTGGCCCTAGTGAGAACAAAACGGTTAATTTAGAAAAGGATATTTATATTCAAGCTTCACCGGATGAAAATTTACTTCCCATAGATTTGACTGCCGATAGTGAAGAAGTGGATTCTCGTTTATTAATTGATCGGAATACTTTGGAACATTTAGAGGCTGATCTATTTAATTTAGAACAACCTGAAACCCCTGAAATTCCCAAACAAACTTCCACAAAATCTACTCCTGCTCAACCTCAATTCACCCTGGAAAATTCATCCCCAAAATCAGTTATAAAAGTAGCTCAACCCGAAGAAACGATAACTTTTGAAGATTTATTTAGAGATATGGGAATGGAGCCTAGTTCGGCTAAATCAGTCCCATCTATTTCCCTTGAATCTCGGAATCAACCCTCGGCAGAAAAGCAAAATAGATCAACTACAGAATCTTCAGATTTAAGTTTAGATGATGTTTTTAATAGTTTTAATCTAGCCGATGAAGCAAGCCTGAATTGGGACAGGGAACAGGAGGGAGATTCACTCAATCTTGAAGCACTCAGTCAGGAGTTTTTTAAAAACTGATCAACGGCATACTTAATAACTGATTATGACTCAATGGTATTTAGGAGTTGATGTGGGAACAACGGGAATATCCGCGGCATTGTTGCATCGTGAAACCCAGAAAGTTTATCCGATTTATTGGCAAGCGGAACAGACAGAACTTTCTGAAGTTGAGGATATTCCCTTCACCTTTCGGCTTCCTTCTCAGGTTTACTATTTAGACCCCCACCAGGACACAACCCAAACCCTCGTCCAACGGTTTAAACCCTTATTAAATTTGGGTATTCCCTATGATCAATTGGGTGATTCCCCTGAATCAATCGGGCTTCCCCTAATTCAGTGGTCAGAACAACAAACCCTACCCTTGGGGGGATTCCGAGAGGCTTGGACGGCCCTATTATCTACACTACATCCCGGCCGAGTCAGAAGCGATCGCAGAATTTCCCCCCGCTCCCCAAACCAGGGAAATACCCCGATCATAGCCTTACCTAATGTCTATGTTTTGGGCGCAGTCGGACTCGATGGGGTGGAATTTCAGCAGGCGTTTAATGGTTTGGAAGGGATGATTTTAGGCTGTCCAAACGATGGGACAGACGCCTATCGTTTCAATCTTAGGGAAGCGGTATTAGCAGCCGGAATTGTTCAACGTCCTGAACAAATTTTTATCATTGAGGATGCGATCGCTACCCTATTATATCAATTCTATCTCCATCCTCCCGATCCCAATAGCACAATTTTAATTATTAATATCGGTGCAACCACAACGGAAATGGCTGTGGCAAAACTTCCCCAAGATTTAACCGAGTTTACGGCTTCCCAAGTGGTTTGTGATCATTTAGCCTATGCTGGAGATGCCTTAAATCAGGATATTATTACTCAATTATTAATTCAGTCCCTAGGTTTATCCTTCCCAGCATTGGATCTTCAGGATTTAGAATTTCCGCAACCCGGACATCCTGATCTAGTCAAACGTTATCGTTTAAAACAGATTTTACACAGTGATCCTGCGGGTTTAAAGCTATTAGAAATTGCAGAAACTTTAAAGTTTGAACTGCAACAACGCGATCGCTATACCTTAACTTTAAACGATCATTCTTGGGAGATTTCCCAAAAGGATTTAGAACAAAAGATTTTTATTCCCTTTATCCAACAGTTAAATCAAGAACTCAACCATCTTTTCAGCACCCAGGGAATTTCTCCAATTAGAATTACTCAAGCTATTTGTACGGGAGGAAATGGAACTTGGCCGACCTTGAGCCGTTGGTTACGCCAAAAGTTACCTAATGCCTTAATTACCCAAGATAGTCCCCATGATCAATATAATAGTGATAATAATTATTCCCATTGTAGTCGGTTGGCTTGGGGTTTAGCCCTATTGCCCCTTTATTTTCAAGTCTTGGATTTGTCTCGACATCAATACAGTGATTATTTTTTGTTAGCGGAACTTTTACGAGTCTTTAAAGAACAACCTTTATCTTTATCAGAAGTCTATCAACTCTTAGAAAATCGTGGGCTGAATACCCGTTCTGTTTCAGATCGAATTCTAGCAATTTTAAAGGGAAAATTACCCTCGGGTTTAATTCCCTCACCTGCTGATGCAATTTGGTTAACAGTAGAATCTCAAAATAATCCTGATTATCAAGGGTTACTTGAAGGATCATTATTTTATCAAGATGTGGATAATAATTATTTTATTAGTTTAGACCGCGCCGACCTAACCCGAAAATATTTAGCACAATTAAGTCTAAATTCCCTACAAAATTGGGAAGAACC
>DATNRE010000708.1:0-3377 GCA_036703685.1 Candidatus Obscuribacterales bacterium | reverse complement strand
TGCCGAAGCCGGATTCCAATGGATTGATTGTACGGATACTCGTCACAGTGTGGTGTCGTTTATTCGACGGGCTAAGGAGCCGGAGGAATTTGTGGTGGTGGTCTGTAATTTTACGCCCCAACCCCATAGTCATTATCGCGTAGGTGTTCCTGAGTTGGGATTCTATAGCGAAATATTCAATAGTGATTCCGGTGAATTTGGCGGCAGTAATATGGGGAATTTAGGCGGAAAATGGACGGATGAATGGTGGTTCCATAATTATCCCCATTCTCTGGATTTATGCTTACCTCCATTGGGAGTTTTAGTGCTCAAATTAGACCGACTGAAAACCGAAGCAGCTTTGCAAGCAGCGGCGGTGGAAGTTCCTGTTTTAGAGGCTTAATCAGCTTGAATTAAACCCATGAAAAACAGCGATCGCTATTTTTTAAAAAGTGGCGATCGCTTTCATATTTTGTGTTAGAAAAAAGTAGCCAATAATTTTATATGGAATCCTTTAATACTTGCTACAAATACTTAATCAGGTGACTATTCTCTGTTCCCTGTTCCCTGTTCCCTGTTCCCTCCCTATCTTTAACACTAATTTCAGGATTTCATATTACAATGTCTATTCATTCAACTTCAGGACGATGGCGCTTAGGGTTAGGGTTAGCCCTATTAACAACATTTTTATGGGGGATTCTACCCTTAGCATTAGCTATTATTTTACAAGGTTTAGACGTTTATACCGTAACTTGGTATCGATTTTTTATTGCCTTTGTATTGTTGGGCGGATATTTAGTCAGTCGTCAACACCTTCCTAACTCGGAAAAAGTTAAGTTAATTCCTTGGCATTTATTGGGAATTGCTACACTATTTTTAGCCGCTAATTACGTTCTATTTTTACAGGGTTTAGCTTTAACTTCTCCTACGAATGCTGAAGTTTTAATTCAAATGTCTCCGGTTTTAATGGGGTTAGGGGCATTAGTTATTTTTAAAGAACGTTATACCCTTCTACAATGGTCAGGTTTAGGAGTTTTAACTTTAGGATTTAGTTTGTTTTTTAATGAACAATTAAAAGTTCTAGTTACTGCTTCCAATCAATATTTATGGGGGAGTTTTTTACTAGGAGTTGGAGCCATATCCTGGGCAATTTATGCCTTAGCTCAAAAACAATTATTACAATCCCTTTCCTCCTCTCAAGTTATGGCATTTATTTATGGAAGTTGCACGATTTTATATTTACCCGTCGCCACGCCCACCGCTATTTTTACTTTAACCCCATTTCAGATTTTAATTCTACTATTTTGTGGACTCAATACCTTAATTGCCTATGGTTGTTTTGCGGAATCTTTAGAACATTGGGAAGCTTCACGGGTCAGTGCGGTTTTAGCCCTAGCCCCAATTATTACCCTAATTTCTGTTGATAGTATTGCGGTCTTATTTCCCCATTTAATTGAGCCGGAAAATTTAACTATTTTGGCTGTGATAGGGGCGATGATTGTCGTAGCAGGTTCGATGATGATTGCACTAGGAAAAAAAACCTAGAGTCAAGGAAACATAACGCATGAGGGAGCAGGGAACAGATAGAATTAAATATTAATAATATGCAATTTTAGAACCGGGTTGGGTGAATGTTTCCCAAAAACCCCGGTTATTATTTCAGAATTAACCTTCTGATTTCTCGAAATCTAAAGCCGCAGAATTCATACAATAGCGTTGTCCTGTGGGTTTGGGGCCATCATCAAAAACATGACCTAAATGGGCATCACAGGCGGCACAAACCACTTCAGTTCGACGCATGAAGAAACTGAAATCATTTTCACATTTAACATTTTCTTCGTTAATGGGTTGCCAAAAACTCGGCCATCCGGTTCCCGAATCAAATTTTGTTTCAGAAGTAAATAACTCCGTGCCACAACAAACGCATTTATAAATACCCTTTTCTTTATTATTATGGTATTTTCCTGTAAATGCGCGTTCCGTGCCTTTTTTCCGAGTAACCCGAAATTCTTCATCGGTGAGTTGTTGTTTCCATTCGGCATCAGTTTTCTTGATTTTATCTACCATAAGACCTCTAGTAAAGTAAGCTGTTCTGGTGTTCCGGTGTTCTGGTGTTCCGGTGTTCTGGTGTTCCCTATTATCAGTTACGATTTAACCATTTTTGTGCATTTAAACGCTGAACCACTCCAAACACTAATAAATCAAGATTAATTTTTCGTTCATCCCCTAAAAATGGCTCAATTGTAGAGGGTTTAATCCCATTTAAAGCACAGGTAAATAACTTTAAAGAACTAATATCTTCATTGGGAAAATACACATTAAACTGTCGTTTTCCCTGTTGCCATTGACCGACGACTTGCCAACAATCTTGACTGACTCCTAAACCTGATGGTAATTTTTCTTTAGCAAATTTGAGGTTTAAATCTTCAATTCCTTGACTATTTAATGCTTGTTGTAAAGCGGGAATATAGTCCTGTTGGATAAACTCACCGAAGGGTTTATCTTCTAATGCCGGGGCTTTGGCTTTCTTCTCGGCCGGTTTTTTCCCCTCTGTTTCTGGGGTAGTAGCTTCGGCGTTGGGTTTGGTTTCTTCAGACATAGAGAATTCCTGATTCTAATTTCAACAACAATTTACCAGAATGTTGCAGCTATTTTAACAGTTTATTGATTTCTGTGCAGGGGTGGGAAAACCCAACCCCTGATTTTTTTGTTAAATTTCGGCGGAGGCTCGCTCAATTAAACGACGGGCTAAGGTTTGAGTTCCGGTATGGGTATAATAGTTAGTCGTCATGTCCAAAAATGCCGCAACATAATCTAACTTATCATTGGTAATATCGACAAACCCTTGGAGATTTTTAACTACTTTTTCCGGGGTTAAATCATGTTGAGAAACAAAATCTCCCATCCAACCTTTAACGGAACCAAAACTCTCTTGTACAAAGTTTAATTTACTTTCAGAATTGTTCCCCGGAATCACATCATTAATTCGTTTAAAGCCTTCATTTTGTTCTAATTCCTTCGGGGTTAAGTTTCCAATAGTTGATAACGCCGAACTAATAAAATCTGGCCCCAAAGGAATTAAACCATCTAAACAAACTAAGGCAGTCATCCGCATTAAAGATTCTCCCCCATAATCTCCTAATGCGGCTAAAAAGTCCCCAATACTATCACCTGGGATGCCATTAATTAAACAAAATCCCACTAATTCTGTGACTAATTTTAGGGATAAATCAATCGCTTGAGCTTTATTAGCTTTGGGAGTTAATTTATTTAAGAAGCCCAAAAAGCTGATATTTTCTCCAATTTTATTGGCTAAAGCGGCCGTTCCTAAAGCGGTTCCTGCACTATCTATACTTTGATATAACCACAACGCCCGTTGATAGCCTTCATTTTTATCA
>DATNRE010000707.1:0-4076 GCA_036703685.1 Candidatus Obscuribacterales bacterium | reverse complement strand
CTGCCTCCCCTGCTCCCCCTGCCTCCCCTGCCTCCCCTGCCTCCCCTGCTCGGGTGTTACCCTGTTTCTATGATTAACTCGTAACTACAAAATGCCGGTTTTTCCTGTTCAATAATAGTTCTCACTAACGCTTCTTCAATGGGGCGATCGGGTTCGGGACGCAGGCGAACTGTAAAATGAAAGGGTCGCACTCCTCCCAAAGTTGCATCGTAACCTAAGCGAGTTTTATCCAAGACAAAGCCGGAATTAAAAAACTCATAAATTCCAATATGTTTTTCATCTTCATTCATAATGTGATCATCTAAAGGTAAACGAGTTGCTAAGTAAAGATACAGGCGCAGACCTTGACGAGTTCCTCGCCATCTGTAAATTTCAATAGCATTTCGGATTAAGTTTCTTTGCTGTTCTAAGGTTAAATAAGGTTGATTTCTCCAGCCCACCCAATGGGCTAGAAACTCTAACATTCCGATTGGGGCTGTCAGGGGATCTAAATAGGCCCACAGGTTAGAAATAATTTGGACATCGGGTTCTAAAGTTGCTTCAAAAATTTGCAGAAAACGTCCAACAAAATCAATTTCTCGATAAAAATTAGGTAGAAATTGTTGATAACGACTAACGGGGCGAACATAGAGGTTAAAAGTTGCTGTTTCCAGCAATTGTGATACTGTTCCCCGGGCTGCTCCATAAACGGCTAAACGGCTTTGATAATCTAATTTCAGAACTTGACCCACACCAAGGGCAAAGGGATTTTCAAAGAAATCCGCCGGGGTTTGGAAGCGGATAATCGCTTTGATTGTCTCCCCAGGTGTTAGTAGAAATGCGGAATTTTCTTGCTCTACTTCTGGGATAATAATATACCAATTACGAGGAAAATCTCCTGTAATTTCTAGGGTTAATTCTAAAGTGTAAGTTCCTAAATTTTCTAAATTGACTACTAATTCACTAGCTTCTCCTGGGACAAGTAAAAGACTCGGATTTTCCAGATTAATATTTTCCGATGCCTGAATAGAAAGCGTGTTTAAATTGGCTTCGGGCGATCGCATCGGAATTAATTGTAAAGTCAGGAGTTCACGAGCCATAAATTAGTTATCAAGTATCCGCATCATCAGTTATCAGTGTAAGAGGTATAGCGCTACGCGCTAGGGAACAGGCAACAGGGAACAGGGAACAGTAAGCAGTGAAAAGGTTTCAGAACTCAAAAGTGTCCTAACTGTAATGCGTAGCGCTATATCAGTCATAAATCAGTTATCAGTCATCAGTTGAGGAGTTAATAAATTAACTGTAAACTTCTTAACTGATAACTGTTAACTGTTAACTGATAACTGAAATAACGTGCTGCGATCGCAAAGTCAAATCAGCCCAGGAACAGATCAAACCCATGGGGCCAGGATTAACAGTAGGGGATGGAGGCAGACGAACCCAAGATTGTCCCTGATGCCGAAGTTCAAATAGTTGCAGCGTGCCAATATAACGAATCGCATCAAACTGTTGCAGGACAGTGATCGCGTCGCTGAGATAGACGGGTTGACCCAGGGGCCAGCCCTTTTGATCGATGCCTCCGGTAATGGGATTAAAAAAGCTGTAAAGGGCGACTAGCATTTGTTGGCGCAGAGTTTGTTGGGCAAGGGGGTGATTATATTCGGGTTTGAGGGCAACTTCCGCCTGAATTGCCACCCCCGTATAGTCACCGGAGACACATAAGGCCTGAACTCCTAACAGTCGGCGTTCGTCCAAGTAGGCGATCACTTTTTGCTCCAGGTCATCGGTAAGGGTGAACTGGTTGGGGTGAATACCCTCACTATAGGTGATGTCATCTATTGTCACTTGGGGGACAATTAAAACCCTTACTGTTCCTCCTTTGCCACTGGTGACGGGTAAACAGTGGGCGCGAGCTACGGCCCCAGCCCCGCCCCGAATCGCCAATTCTTCAAAATCTTCAGGGGTAACGGCGCGATCGCGGGTACGAAGCATTTGGGGCACACGGATCGCCGCCTGTTCTAAGGTTTCCGCCTCGGCTCCATTTCTGGCGGGTTGATGGTTAATCACACTGGCAACATAGGGAACGGCCGTTTTCAAAATTTCCAACGTCCCTACCTGAACGTTTCCCCCCGAACCGCCTCCCGTGCGGTAACGAGACATCTGCAACGCCGCTCCTTTTGGGGGAATGCTGCCATATTGGTTTTGTAAGTCGGAACTTGAAAGTAGCATTTGCCTAGAGGTATCGGTTTGTGCGTTTGCCCTTAACTCCATTGCTTCCTTGAGTTGGCTGGCTTCCCTGACTAATGGGCCTAATTGTAGGACACCTGTTAGGGAGTCGATAATATAGTGTTGATCGTTGACGGACGAATTAGAAAAATCCTTGACTTCTTGCCAGCGTTGGGGAACCGCACCTGGGGGGGTAACAATCAGATATTCGTCCTCCCGCCGTTCTAGTACGGGTGCTCCTTGAAGTTGAAAAAACTGTCCGGGGTCGCCGTTGCTTTCCCCCAAGATTTCATCTTCAATAATTTCACATTGGGTGGCTTTGACTGTTCCGCCAATGGCTGTGGCCGTAATCCCAATCATCCGAGGTGAGCGACTGTAGGCGGGTTGTCTGGGATCGGGTTCGGTACAAACACACCGCAACCACCGACCTCGATAGGCGGTGAAGTGAGCCGGAGGAAAGTTAATTGGCAGGTGTAAGGTCACGTCAGCCCCTTGTAGGGGATTACCTCCTTTTTGGGCAAGGTTACTGAAGCTGAAACCTTGGGTTTCGTCATCGGGTTCTTGTAGGAGGACGGGTTGCCATTCAGTTCCATTCCAGGCTTCCCAGCGACGGGGGGGCGATGCGGGGTTAATTCCGGTGGGAGTGGCTTCTTGACCTTTGATCCGAATACTGAGAACGTTACCATCCAGGGGTTCATCGGGGTCAAAGACCAGATAGAAGCAATTACCCGGTTGGGGACTATCACTAAACAGGGAAAGCTCTGGGCCTGACCAGTTACCAGGCTCTTGGGCACTCCAGAAGTTGGTAAAGCGATCGCGCAAAACCTGGGGGTTCGAGGGTGCTGTATCCCCGGTGAGAAAGTGTTGGATGGTGGGTTGACCAATAATCAGGGGTTGGTCGGTTGTAAACACAATGGCGGACTGGGTGGCTGTGCGTCCTGTGGCGACTTCCGTTCCCGTGGTGATGGTATAAGCATTTGGCAGATCGCCGACTAAATAAAATGTTATTTCTGTGGTTGCTGGTTTGGGCGGTTGCAAACGAATACCGAGCAATTCTAAGAAGGTAATATAGTTGCGTCGGGGGACTTGATTAAACCGAGCCAACATTTGGTCGGTTAACCAAGCAAAGAGTTCAACTAAGGTAATGCCCGGATCACTGGGATTATAGTTCGTCCACTCTGGACAATAGCGGGGAATTCTCAGAATACATTCTTTTACAAGGTCGGAATAGTCCCGATCATCTAAGTTAGGTTTAGGGAGTTTAGGTAAAAAGTCAAAAACCATAAAAATCTTTAAAGGGAATAGGCAATAGGCAATAGGCAATGGGCAATTACCTATTCGTAATCAGTTTTCAACTTGCAAATAAAAGGGAAAAACAATACTGCGTCTTTCGTAAGTGTTTTGCAGACGGTAAATAATATTAATATCCACTCTGCCTTGATCGGAGTGAGGGTCGGTTAGGACTTCATCAACAATAATTCGGGGTTCCCAAAGTTCTAATGCTTCTTGGACATAAATTCGCATTAACATCAGGGTTTGTTGGTTAATGGGGGCAAAATTCAACTCGGACAAACGACAGCCAAAATTAGGCCGATACACCCGTTCTCCCCATTGGGTTAGGAGGATAATATAAATTGATTCTCTGATATTCTGTTCCTGGGCACTCAAGTCGAGGTTGCCCTGAAGGTTGATTTGCACGGGAAATCGTAAACCTTGACCCAAGTAAGGACGGCTTAATTGTCGATTCGTTAAATTAACCATTGCCAACTCCCTCCCCAGATAGATGTTTTTAATTTAGCTGATAGATTCTCAAGGGAGTATTCGCCAAAGGTCTAGTTACACAGAAAATATTTTTGATGGAAGTTCCCAGC
>DATNRE010000706.1:0-2659 GCA_036703685.1 Candidatus Obscuribacterales bacterium | reverse complement strand
CTCTACCCATTGAATTTGTGATCGATACAGGATTTTCAGGACATCTTTGCTTACCACAAGAAGCCGTTTCATTATTGAGGCTACCTTTTATATATGATCTCGCAGCAAATTTGGCAGATAACAGCGAGGTTTTAGTACCCGTCCATGAAGCAGTTATTATCTGGAATGGAGAAGAAAGGGAAGTTAGTGTAATTGCTACAGGACGGCGACCATTACTTGGAACTGCTATGCTAGAAGAACATGAACTTGTAGTACAGTTTACCGAGGGTGGATTGATAACAATTGAAGAATTGTAGATGATTTTATAGATAGCGATCACTTCACAAAAAGAAAGAGCGATCGCCTTCTTGGAAAAAGAGCAATCGCACTTTCTTTTAATAATTTTAGGGAAAGCGATCGCCTACATTAATATCGTCTATTTAAAATACTGGTAAAGCCGAACTTTCCAATTTCCCAACTGTCCATTTTATAACCAACGGACACAACCCCTGAAATCCTAATTTTTCTTGATTTAATCAGGGTTCTCCGTTTAAATAGACCCCCCATTTTGTCTCAACCTTGTAGAACTTTGAATAGTAGCACTCACTAACCACCAAAGCCATTCAATCCCTGGGTAGACTGAAATCAAAGCATGAGGAAAATGTATGATTTCAAATCGAGTTCGCACCTGTTTAATTGCCACAATTATTCCTTTTATGATTAGTGTGTTCCTGCCGATGTCGGGAAATGCCCAAACCCCTAGTAGTAACGGCAATACTGATATATTTATCCTAAAAACCCAAGATGCCAGTCATAATCTATTTCATGTTTCTGTGATTTCTGATTTTGATTGGTTTAATGATGGGGATAAAATTGGCTTAACCGATGGCATGGATGAAACCGATTTAGACTATCAAGAATTAATTGATTTTGATGGAGATGGACGGGTTGATGATGTTGTCATTAAAATCAAATCTACCCAAGAAATTTTAGGGGTTGTGTTGAATGCCGATGATTTTGTTTTAGAAGGAGAATTTGTTTCTATTCCTTCGATTTTGACTCAACCTATTGCTTGTTTACCAAAAACCAATACGGCCACCTGTCAATTTCCTGCTTTCAACCCAATAATATTACAATCTTCATCGAGTGTAACCTCCTCAAAAATTCCTCAACCCAAAGGAGAAATCAATTCTAAAAATTAAACCGGGTAAAATATTGACTTCTGGGCATCTACCCCCAATCATCGGATCAAATTAACACTAATTTGTTAAACTATAATAGCTCTTTAAACTTGAGATTTTATTCCGATGAAACGTTTCGATGTTGTGATTATTGGTGCGGGGCCAGCCGGAGGTCAATGTGCAAGACAACTCACCCAGGCGGGTCAGCAAGTCTTATTAGTCGAACAACATGAAACTTTTTCTAAAAATGATTTTTCCAGCGCCGCTACACCGTTAGAAACTTTGGAAAAATTCCATTTACCTGAAACCGTTGTCGGAAGTTTTTGGCAAAATTTAGTGATTGTTACCACAAATGTTAATCAAAAATGGCAGTCTCCAACGCCTTTGGGGGCTGTTTTTGATTTTGCCAAATTACGGGAATTTTTAGCCACAGAAGTTATTAACCATGGTGGTGAGGTTTGGATGGGATATCGCTATCTTAGGCATTTTAAAGAGAATCAAAATACAATAGTTGAATTAAAAAAACGGTCTACCGGGGAAATTATTTTAGTAGAAACTCAAGTTTTAGTCGAGGCAACTGGGCCGACTCGGGCGGTGATGTATACGAAAAAAGCACCTCAACCTAATTATTTAACCGGGACGGGAATTGAATATTTAATTGAACTTTCAGAAACAGATTATCAAAAATATTCTCAATCTTTAATTTTCTTTTTAGGTCATCGTTGGATGCCCAGGGGCTATTCTTGGATTTTTCCCATGGGAAATAATCGCTTAAAAGTGGGGTCTGCTCAATTAAATTGTTCCCATGAATGGGTCAATCAAACTCAGACTTTACGTTCCTATGTGGAATTATTATTAACGGATTATTTAACAGAAATTCCCTATAAAATAATTAATCATCATGGGGGAATGTTAAAATATTCTAGCGGGTTGGAAGATATTTATTATCAGGATAATATTATTGCCATTGGGGACGCAGTTTCTATGGTGAATATGTTGGGCGGGGAGGGCATTCGTCACGGAATGCAAAATGCTAATATTGCTGCGGGATATATTCAAGATTATCTAGCGGGAAAAATAAATAATTTTGCCGGATATCGTCAAGAAATCAAACAAACCTATACTCAAACTTGGAATTGGTCAGAACAAATGGGTTTGACTAAATATTTACAATATAGTGATCAATCTATTGATAAGGGAGTCTATTATCTAAAGGATTTATCTTCAGAAGATATAATGGCTATTTTATTTGACTATGATTTTAAACGATTATATAAAGCGGGGTTTAAATATTTGGGCTATAAAATTAGTAAGATTTGGGCAAGATTAAAACTTAAACTCAATTTAACCTAAAATATTAGATTTTTAATTCCGATTTACCCTATAATTTAATAGGGATTCAAAACCAATATTCTACTATCAGCCTTAACTCTAAAAATGACCTCAACTTTAACTCAAGTTTATCCGATTATTTGGGAAAGCGATCGCGCTTCCCTCAT
>DATNRE010000705.1:0-4215 GCA_036703685.1 Candidatus Obscuribacterales bacterium | reverse complement strand
CCATGTTTGGATTTGAACCGAGGTAATCTCGCCCGTTTCTCAAAGAAGTTTTTGTAAGACGTAGATAAGTTGAGTGCGACAACTTGTAGGCATTGAGAATAGGTATCTGTCAGCCAAAGATATTCCTTTTTGAGTTGAGGTAACAATCCTTGAATAGCTGTTCTTGATAATCCTTTCCCTGTCGTTTTATAGGTTTCTTGGCACAAGTTCAAGGCGTAATTCCAATACCAACGACAACAGCCAAAGCTTTTTGCTAAGGCTATTTGTTGTTCTGGTGTTGGGTATATGCGATACTTGTATGCTTGAAACATTGTCACTGATTTGGTGGTTGTTTTTTTTGTTTTGTGAAATTCAGTGTGGGACTTATAGCTCCCCCAAACCCCCTCGTAAGTTAAACAAGATGATTTGATGGGTTGATCGCGAATCAACGGTTTACTCAAATCAAATTAACTAAACTAATATGATTACTGAAAAGGTGATCATGTTACACGATACAACCTGCTGCAAAGATTTGTTGGGCGGTGACTTTTAAATTGGGAAAGATTGATGAAACCAGTAAATCATTATTGTGGAAACTCAGTATATTTTTTTAAGTGCTTGTGCAAAATAAATTACCGAGTTAAAAAAGGGAACAGGGAACAGGGAATTAGAAATATCTAAATAATTATGTTTGGGTGCTTATTTGTGTATTTAGGGTTTAATAAAATTAGGATAATCAAGGCTAAAAAAGTTAATCGGGATGATTATAACCTAGCCTGATTATCCTAATCATGGGAGAGTCAATCCCGTTGATTTTTAACCTTAAACCTGAGAAAGTTTCTGTGAAAAAATCCGTTCAATTACTTCTTCCACGACTTTATCAGGAGTTGATGCACCGGAAGTAATTCCGACTACAATCTCCCCATCAGGAAGCCAGTTTTCTTGAATTTCTAAAGACTTACCCAAGGGTTTATGTTCAATGTGGTTATCGTTTAAAATGCGTTGGGCACAGTCAATATGATAGGATAAAATTCCTTTTTCCACGGACATTTCCTGTAAATGGGTGGTATTAGAAGAATTAAATCCCCCAATCACAACCATCAAATCTAACGGTTGATCTAGTATGTCAATCATGGCATCTTGACGTTCTTGGGTAGCATCACAAATGGTATTAAAACTTTGAAAATGATCATTTAATTGATCGGGGCCATATTTTTTAATCATCGTATGCTCTAACAGTTTGCCGATTTGTTCGGTTTCACTTTTGAGCATCGTAGTTTGGTTAGCAATCCCAATTTGTTTTAAATCTTGATCAGGATCAAAACCCTCCGAATAAGCCCGAACAAATTTTGCTAAAAACTCTTGACGATCGCCTCCATTTAGAATATAATTAGACACATATTCCGCTTCTTGATAATTCAAAACTACTAAATATTTATCAGCAAAGGAACTGGTGGCAACGGTTTCTTCATGGTTATATTTTCCATGAATAATAGAGGTATAATCTCTTTTTTTATGTTTCTCAACGCTATTCCAAACTTTAGACACCCAAGGGCAAGTGGTATCGACAATTTTACAGCCTTTTTCGTTCAAGGTTTGCATTTCTTGAACACTGGCTCCAAAGGCAGGTAAAATCACCACATCCCCGGCATCAACCACGGAAAAATCCTTGTTCCCATTTTCAACTGGAATAAATTCCACTTTCATATCCTTTAAATGTTGATTCACCGAAGGATTATGAATAATTTCATTAGTAATCCAAATATTTTCCGTCGGGAAATGTTGGCGAGTTTCATAGGCCATGGCGACAGCCCGTTCCACACCCCAACAAAACCCAAAGGATTGAGCCATTTGAATCGTAACATTTCCCCGTTTCATCCTATAGTTATTCTCTCTAATTTCTTGAATTAAAGAACTTTGATAGGCAGAGTTCATGACATTTGCCACTTCTTCCTCATGACCAAAGCCTTTACGATGATAGGTTTGGGACTGTTGTAAGGAACGTCTAAATGCTTTTGTATCCATTTTTTTATCTTTAACTGGGGTGCGTTTTCATTGCTGATCTTAAACTACCATGGGGTCAGAAAAAACGCCCCAATGGCTTGAATACTCCGTTTCAATGGTCTGTAATTCCGTTTCCGAGAGGGGTTGGATTACCCATTCTCCCCCGAACCAAAACCGGGCGGCGACCGCCAAGCCATCAATTACCGTTGAAATCAACTCCTCTCCCGATGGTAAAGTGCTTAAAGTCGGTGAGGGCATTTCCCGACCAAATACCTGATGAAACAGTTCCGCATCGGGGGTTAATCGAATGGAGCCATGTTGTAGGATTGTCCCATTACTCTTGAGTTGGGCGCTTCCAATTAATTTAGTACCATCGGATAAAATTAAATCCGCGGCGGTGGCGGTGGCAAAACAGTTGGGGTTGTGAATATATCCCCGTTCGGTGGAACCATAATGGAGTTCATAGCCGAGCGATCGCCATCCGTCAATTAAAAATTGGCATAATGTTTGATAGGCTGCCCTAGAATTTTCGGGTAATCCCGAAGCAATCACCGCATAGGTTAAATCCCCTTGATGTAAAACCGCCCGGCCCCCGGTGGGACGTTTAACTAACTCTAAAGGTTGGTTTTGCCAAGTTAAGCGTTGCCAATGTTCTGGCCAAAATTTCTGATGATAACCTAAAGAAATACTCGCAGGTTCCCAAAGATAAAACCGTAAAGTAGGAGGGTGTTTTCCCTGTTGATGCTGACGAAATAACCAATGGTCAATTGCCATTTGTAGATGTCCCGAGGCTTTAAATACGGGAATTAAACGCCAAATATTAGACACCGAATTCGGCTTGTAAGTTATCATCGTTATTATCGGCAATTGTTGCCACAATGGTAATAATGCGTGAGATTTCGGTGGCCGATATTTCCGCTAAAGTTCGACTCGATAAAACCACAACTTGATCATTAGTAATCGCAAAATGGGATTCTAATGTCGATAACCAGTTCATTTCTAATAATTTTCGCATTAACTGATTTTCATTTTTAACCGGAAATTTGAGTACCGTCGCCCAAACCGTGAGAGTATCTTCATCCGTTTCTCCGGTGAGTTGCACAAAAACCTCCACCGTCCCGTATTCAAACTGCCAGACCTTGGCTGTTTCGGAATTTCTGACCATAACTTTTTGGTCTTGGGCTAACCCCGCCAGGACGGCTTCAATTTCTTCTGAGGGTTTGACGGTTGCCATGGCAGACTCAATGAGCTCATCGTTTGTTTCGGTCGTTAGTGGGGCTTGTTCTGTGCTTGTCATAAAAACCTCATAGGAAGTGTGGAAACTCAGCGTCTTTAGACCTGAGAGGAAACACGACTCAGGGGAATAAATTCCCCGTGAATATTGGATTGGGAACCGACAAAAATTGTTGTCTTTGCCGATTCCCGGTTTTTTGGGATTTCTCCCACTCCTATTGCTAGGGTAATGTTAGCTTCGCCAATGTTATCGGTCGGTACTATCTCTAAAGCACTGTCTTACCCCTCGTAAAACTGTTTAACTTTCGAGTTTTAGAGCTTGGGACTAGCTTCGCATCCCAAGGTAAGAACTTTAACACTTACCGATAACGTAGCCGTTAAGCTCAGGCTGGTCAGCTATCTAAAGTTAGAGGCTTGAAGCCCCATCTCTTTAGAGCGGGGTGCTGACAATACTTATACTAGCTTTTAGTTGAATTGTATCGTAACTAGCCCTTCCTTGCCGAAGGCTACAGGAGGAGGTTAGATTCTCAATATTGTAAATATCAATTAATTAAACAGACTCAAATTTAAAGTTTTAACGATTTTTTCAATCAAAAATAAACCTCCTATAGAATTTCCTTGGGAATCAAGGGGAGGACTATAACAAGCGATCGCCCCCAGGTCAGGAATAATCGATAATACCACCCCACTTACCCCCGATTTAGTTGGGACTCCCACCTTCACCGCAAACTGTCCTGATGTTTCATATAGCCCACAGGTGATCATTAAAGCTTTCACAATCCGACTGGCATTTTGCCACTGGAGATTAAGCGGTTTTAGTAATAACAAACCCAATTTTGCTAAATCTGAAATGGTGGCGGATAAACAACAGATTTGGTTATAGGTATCTAGGGTGATCTCGGGATGCTCCACATAACCCGCAGCCGCCAGGGTGGAAACCAGGGCTTGGTTTTTGGAATTGGGGGCCAAACGCACGGACTCCAGAATATCCGGGTCTAA
>DATNRE010000704.1:0-8228 GCA_036703685.1 Candidatus Obscuribacterales bacterium | reverse complement strand
CCCCGGAAATGAACAACAACAAATGATTAACCAGTGGCAAAATGCTATTGATCAATTAGATAAAATTCCCTCCCCAACCTTAGCCGGAAAATTAGCTCAAAAAGACTTAGAAACCGCCAAACGAGATTTTCAAGAAAAACTGGGATTTGTCGCCGGAGCAATTAAAGGAAATACCTTAATTGATGCGGGGATGCAGTTTGGAATTCAGGCTGCAAAAGCTGCTCAAAATCCCCCCCACAGTGCCAAAGAATGGGAACAAGTGATTAAACTATGGGAAGAAGCCATTCGTCGTTTAGAACAAGTTTCGACGGATAATCCTAGTTATTTAGATGCTCAAAAAAAATTAGCTGAATATCAATCAAATTTAGGGAGTGCCGAAAGTCGTTTAGAAGCCGAAAAAGACGCGGTAGCATCAGTTAAACAGGCAAAAGCTGCCATTGGTCAATGGCAAACCTCAGCCCGTTCTAAAGATCCTGATATTGGTTCCTTAATTGGTCAATTAACTGATATTATTAGTACCTTAGAACAGGTTCCCGCAGGGACAACAGTTAGTGCAGAAGCCCAAAAATTATTAGGATCAGCACGACATACTCGTGATAAGTTATATCTAAACTAACTTGATATTTTGAAACCATTCCGTCCTTGAGACCGATTAATTCTCTATAATTATGAATCAAACACCACCCGATCCTTCTGCTTCTATTTCCTCGACACCAGACCCGGCGATCGATACTGCTAAATTAGTGCAATTATTACGTCGTAAAGAAAGAAATTGGGTAGAGTGGGGCGAGGCCTGTGCTACGCTACAAAAATCGGGTTATAATCCCCAACAAATTTTTGAAGAAACAGGTTTTGAACCGATTCAACAAAATCAAGTGATTGTAGCATCGCAAGTCTTTACTTCCTTAGTTAAGGGCAATTTATCCGAAGAAATTCAGTCCCGTTTTCAACAACGAGGGAGTGATATTTTGTATGAATTTCGTATCCTAAATCAAGCCCAAAGGGTAATTGCTACGGAATTTGCAGATCAACATAAATTAGATGCAGACGAAGCTAAAGAATTAGCGAAAGCTATCAAAGAATTCTCTCGGTTTTCGATTCTTCCCCAAGGTTTTTCTAACCATCCTGGGGATGCTTTAGCCTATCAATCTTGGAAATCCGCACGACAACAGCATGATTTACAACAGCGATCGCGTTTAATTGCTAAAGGATTAAAATATGCTAACTCCCAAACAGCCAGACAAAAAATAGAACAACTCTTAACAGATTTTTCTGTTACAGCCCAAAAATCCGCTCCTCGTTTACCCGTTTATCGTTTAGAAACCGAAGAAGATTTGCCCCGTTTAATTCCTGTGGCGGGGGAATTTCCCTTAACATTATCCGACTTTAATCTAGTTCCTTTAATTGAAGAATTAGGAGCATTTCTGATTGTCAAATCATCAGGAAATGCCGCTTGGGTAGCAGTTCCAGGGTGGCAAGTTATTAGAAATGCAGAAGATCCCGTTGCTATTTTAGGAAATAGTGCTAATTTACCGAATCCCTTACCCGGTCGATCGGAACCCGTTTTAATCATAATTGATCGCTCTCAACGGGAATGGGATATTGATTCTTATTTCTTAGTTGAAGAATCCGAGAATTTAGAGTTGCAATGGTTTGATGAAACTCCCTCAATTCATTTACTGGGAAAAATGATTTTGATTATGCGTCCTAAGAAGGTATTAGACGAGGATCAAATTCATGATGTTTGGCAAATTGATGAATAGGAAAAACGGGTTGATATTCCTATAAAATGGATCAAAATCTAATGCAGTGCGAGCGTCCCCGCTCGCTATTTACACCTAATAAATCTCTGAAGATTTCAAGTATTTAAACAATCCAATCCCAGCGAGCGAGGAGGGTTGCACTACTTTATCTTTATATAAAATACTGAAATATTCGCCACTAATGATTAATAAAGGAGGTACGCACTAATAACTTTTACCCATTACCCATTACCCATTACCTATTACCAACTCCCTATTTCATTTTATTCTGACGATAGCAACGATAACCATAAATTCCCCCTCCCATAATTAATAAATAGGGACTAAAAGCCAATAACCATAAAACCAATCCCACTAATAACCAGGTAAATTCACCCATGGTATCAGTTGCTTTGCCCCAAGTTTCTTGGACTCTTAAACCCAAATTTTCTGGAGCCTGAGAGACAGAAACTAATGATTCAATCCTTAAATTAATCGTCGAATAAGCTACTTGATTTTGTAAATTTCTTAACTGAGCATCAATACGTTCAATAGATTCTCGAATTGTACTTAATTCATTAGCCGCCTTCAAAACATCCCCCACCGAACCCGAACGCTCCATAATTTTTAAGATCATTTCCTCCGATTTCCTTAAATTTCGCAGTCGCGCCTGAACATCGACTAATTGATCCGAAACATCCTCCGCCGTAATCATTTGATTTTCTACGGTTCCCAACTTAGCTAACGCATTTAAGGTGGTTTCTAAGCGCTGTTGCGGCACTCTAAATTCTAAATAAGCGGTTTGACGCTGACTATTATCCGGGGATTTTTGAGCTTCAAATTTTAAAATATCCCCTTGCTGTTTTTTAATAATTTCCGTAATTGATTCTGTAGTTTGATGAATCGATTGTACGATTAAGGTTAACTGAGCACGCTTAATTAGTTGGGATTGTTTTTTAGGTTCTGGGGTCGTTTGTTCTGGTGCAGAATTAGCCATTTCCAGACCCTCTGTCGCGCCTAAAGGTGCAGGTGCGCTGGCGGGGGGGTTCATCATTTTTGCAGAATTAGTTTCATTAGCAGTACCGCCACAACTCGATAAAGCTAAAATTGATACAATTAACCCTAAAATAAATCTGGGCTTTAATCCAGTCTGAGAGCGAATTTGATTAGGATTCATAGTGTTATATTCCTATTATCGTTCATTATTCACTTAATATTCAGCCTAGCATGACAGACGATTTTGATCTCGATCCAGTTTCCTCTCTTAATTCTATCCTAACCCCGGAAATAGCCTTATCAGATCTAACAACGAACCCATTAGAAAATATTGATCAAATTCGTGCATTCCGAGAGCAAAAAATTAAAGAAATTTACCAAAGTTTGCGCCCGGGTCAACAACAAATGGCCGATTGGAATGGGGGGCCCCTAGCCATTTCTGCGGTTCCAGGGGCGGGAAAATCAACGGGAATGGCCTTTGCTGCGGCATTAGCGATCGCCCGTCATCAACTGCATTCCCAGCGTCAATTAGTGATTGTCACCTTCACCCGTTCGGCGGCTGCTAATATTCGCGCAAAAGTCAGTCAAGAACTCAAACAAATGCGATTACCTTTAGGGGGATTTGTTGTTTATACATTGCATGGTTTAGCCTTGAATATTGCCTTAAAATATCCAGAATTATCAGAATTAAATTTAGAAAATTTTACCTTAATTTTACCCACTCCTAGTAATAGAATTACCCGTACCTGTGTTGAACAGTGGATTTCTGCTAATCCTCGGCATTATCAACGATTAATTGAGGGAGTTAAATTTGATGGAGAAGAAACAGAAAGATTAAGACGTCAATCGGTTTTAAGAACAGAAATTTTACCGAATTTAGCTTGGAAAGTGATTCAAGAAGCTAAAAGTTCAGGACTACAACCGCAGGATTTAACGAACATTTCCGAACAAATTCCTGATGATTATGAAACCTTAAAAATAGCCGCCGGATTATATGAAAATTATCAAAATATATTGCGATCGCTGAATTTAATTGATTATGATCAGATGATTTTAGCGGCATTGCGAGTTTTAGAAAATCAAGCCGTTCGTCAAGTTTGGCAAAATCAAGTATTTGCTGTTTTTGAAGATGAAGCTCAAGATTCTACTCCTCTGCAAAGTAAACTCCTGAGAATTTTAGCCAGTTCTTCTGCATCAATAACTGATGATTTAGAAACTTTAAATTTAGTTCGGGTGGGTGATCCAAATCAAGCAATTAACTCCACCTTTACCACGGCTGATCCCATTTATTTTCGTCGTTTTTGTCATGATTGTCAACAGTTAGAACGATTAGCGACCATGGATCAAGCTGGACGCAGTAGTTGTATTATTATTGATGCTGCTAACTATATGTTATCCTGGGTCAATCGTTCAAAATTAGCCGGGAATGAGCAACCTTTTCGAGAACAAATGATTCGTTTAGTGGGATTTCGGGATCATCAATCTAATGCCAATCCCCCAGCCCATGGTCGAGGTTTGGAACTCTGGGAAATGGCCGATATTTATGAGACTGTGGAGTTAATGATTCAAAAAATTGCGAGTATTATTGAAGACGATCCTCAAGGAAAATTTGCAATTTTACTCAGGGAGAATAAACAGGGAGAATTTATTTCTAATGTTTTGAATCATCCCCAATTATATAATATTAAAATCCCCGAATCCTTTAAAACTAAAATTCGGATTTATGATGCCTCCCAACAGGCAAGAAACTCTAAAATTCCAGCAGAAATTTTATCTTTATTACAATTTTTAGATCGTCCCCATTCACCGGATTATCTAAAATTAGCCTTAAAAGTATTAGGCGATCGCAATTTAATTCCGAATTTAGATTATAATAAAATCGCCATTCATCCCGAAGAATTTCTTTATCCTGGCCCCCTTGACCCGCCACAATCGGAAGAAATTCGCCAATGTCGTTATTTTTGTTGTCAATTATTGCAAGCCCGTTTAGAACTTCCTCCCTATCAATTGATTTCCTTTTTAGCCTTATCTTTAAAATATGAAAAAACGGAATTAGCCACGGCGGATAAATTAGCAGAACGCATCGGGCAAAAAACCTTTGGTAACCATTCCCTGGGAACAATTTTAGATGTTTTAAATGATATTGTGAGTTCAGAAAGGTTTGAACCCGTGGATATTGATGATGAAGAAACCTCTAAAGAAAGTCCCTACACTCGGGAAGGTCAATTAACATTAATTACCATGCACAAAGCCAAAGGATTAGATTGGGATTATGTGTTTATTCCCTTCTTACAGGAGTCTACAATTCCTGGGAGTTTAAGAGTTTTACCCCAAGCCAAATTTTTAGGAGAATTTACCCTTTCGGAAGTCGCCCGCGCCCAAATTCGAGCCGCTGCCCACGGACAAGAATTAATCCCTGATATAGACACCGCTTGGGAGCAAGCAAAGGATTTAAAAACCGCAGAGGAATATCGCTTACTCTATGTCGCCATGACCCGAGCTAAACGTTTTCTTTGGATGTCTGTATCGCGTTTTTCCCCCTACAGTTGGCACAAACCCGAAAATATGCAAGAACAAAAACCTTGTCCAGTTTTTATCGCTTTAAAACAACAGTTTCCTCAACATTTTTTAGAGCCATTTTAGTTGTTAGAGTTTGGGCTTTTAGATTGGATATCTAAAGCCCAAACTCTAAACTTTTTTAGCCTTAACTTGATTTTAATAGCTCTAATTTCGGTTGGATTTCCGCATCAAATCCGGCATTTTTTAAGGAGTCAATAGTTGCTTCGGCGTTCTGTATCCAAAAGTCACGACCTAAACAAACCCCTTGATAACTTGACTTAAACTCTCCTTTAACCGTCGCAATAATTGGAATATTGGCTTGTTGTTGATTACCTGATGATTGTTCTTTCAACAGTGCATGAAGTTTCTGAAGTTTGGATAAATCATAGACTTCCTCAAGTTTTAGGTGTAAAAGCACCATCAATTCTGATTCTTCTATCGGTAAATCTTCTAATAAAAGAGGCGGAATTTTATCAATTCGGGGGAGATCATTCGCCGACTGTAATTCATCAATAATCAACTGAATTTTATCTTCCTGTTTGTCGGTTTTACCCGTAATTAAAACGATATCATTTTCACTGGGGAATGTCTGAATTTCCTGATAGGTACGAGGAAAAACAATCGCTTCCATTTGTCCGGTTAAATCTTCAATTTGTAGAAATGCCATCCGATCGCCTTTTTTAGTAGTATGTAGTTTAATAGAAGTAATCACAACCACTACTTTAACTTTAGATTTTTTACCCGTTAATTCTGATAAAGTTACTCTTTCTTCTACAACAATTGATCTTAAAATAGATTTTAAAGGATGTTCAGAAACATAAAATCCCAGTAACTCTTTTTCAAATTGGAGTTTTTCTTGAACTGTAAAATCCTCAAGTTTTGCGGGTTTGGGTGCATCTTCATGGGTATTTTTTGTATTAGTTCCCCCCCCTAAAATATCAAAGATACTTTGTTGACCCACAGCCCGATCTTTAGCTTTACTTTGTGCCCAGGAAATTAATTTATCTAAATGATCAATAGCTTGCTTACGGTTGGGGTTAAGTTTATCTAAAGCTCCACATCTAATTAAGGCTTCTAAGGCGCGACTATTCACCATTTGTAAGTTAATGCGATCGCATAAATCGGGAAAACTCTTAAATTCTCCCCCGTCGTGACGAATTTCTAATAAATGTTCGATCGCACCTTCCCCGACATTTTTAATTGCAGAAAGTCCAAAAATAATACTCTGATCTGAAGGAGTAAAATCCATTCCCGAAAGGTTTATATCGGGCGGGATCACCTTAATTCCCAGGGATTTTTGACAGGATTCAATATATTTTTGGATTTTATCCGTATCCCCACTATTAGCGCTTAATAAAGCCGCCATATATTCAACGGGATAATTAGCTTTTAAATAGGCGGTTTCATAGGTGACATAGGCATAGGCCATGGAATGGGATTTATTAAAGCAATTAGAAGCCACTAAACCCTTGCTGAGTAGAAAGTTATGATCTTGTTCTACACCAATATCATAAACTGCTTGGGTTCCTAAAGATTTTCGACTAATAATTTTAACCATTTTTATAACTCCCTAAAATTTGCTCAATTTTTAACTTCTTACGTTGAAGTCCTAAATTCGGATATTGATAGATTAAATTATAGAATATTTTTATGTCTTGACGACTATATATTCTCCAATAATAAACTTTTTTCAGATGATGTTCTGCTACTGAACCCATCCCTAGTCGTCTTGCGAGTTCGCAAGTAAATTCAAAAGAACCTACTATAGCAACTAACCCTCCACTCCTACCCAAGTTAACATAAGCACAACCATCACCATCAAAATATCCTAAAATATAAGCTCCTAAATATTGATCTTCAGGGAAATAGTAGACACCTGAAAAAGTTCGTCCTGGTTGAATCCCATAATTATATAAAGCATGAGCTATCCTTTGAGATGAAAAGTTAATTCGGTGATGAGGGGCATAATTTTGAGGTTGAATAATTCTAGTTTTACCAGAGTATTGAAGTTCTGTTTTAAGAAGTTCTGTAAGTTCTGGATCTACTGACTCAAATGCAACATAATTACTAGCTGTTACACAACCATCAGCAGCAATGAGTCCCAACAAATAAGCTTTATTGTGAGAGTCAATTACATCAAAATAACTTTCATTTAAAGTGTAGCGGTTTCTCCGCTTGGTATTAACTCCTGCTTCTTTCAAAACTCTAGCAACTGCCCTTTCACTCACTCGCAAATAGTTGGGAATTGAGCGACACTCCATCCCCTGATTGAAAACAGAAATAATCTGCTGTTTTTGCTCAGAGTTTAATTGTTTATAGTTAAAAAATTCATATTTATTCATTTTAATTCAAGTTAATCTGTTTTAACTCTAACCCATTTTCAAAAATTTCATCAATAGATAACATTTGACCATCAACAGTCATAAATTTATGATCTTTTGTTGCTCGAATAACCGAACTATCTTCTAGGCAATATTCAAACACTTCTTGTTCTCCTCGATTATGCCATTGAGCAATTGGTTGAGTATAGACATAACCCTGATTATTAACAGTATAAACTGTACACTCTATTTTTTCCTCAACAATTTTACCGATGGGCATTAACCCATATTCAACAGTCAAAATTTCTGTATCATAACTTAAACAATATTCCGCGAATTGAAGCATCTGTTCAAACAGTTTTTCCGCGATTTTTTGCCCAACTCCATTTTTAGTTGCCCCATCAATAAATGTCTCCCGTTGCTTATTCATTTCTTCGGCTTTTTTCTTTCCCATTGCGCGGCGTAATAAGTCCGCTTGACCTAACGAATAGCCCGCCAAATCTTGAGCTAATCTCATAATTTGCTCTTGAAAACATAAAATTCCATAGGTTTCTTTTAAAATTGGCTCTAACAGAGGATGGTCATAGCTAATTTCATCCCGTCCATGTTT
>DATNRE010000703.1:0-3197 GCA_036703685.1 Candidatus Obscuribacterales bacterium | reverse complement strand
ATCTGATAAAATGTTAGGCAGCATTGTTCAATTTTTGGGCTAGTTCTTGATGTAAAGCTAGGTAATGACGATAATCATTAGCCCATTCTATAAATAGACGATCATCCGATAAAAGTCCTAGATTATATTGGTTAAAGAATTCTTCTGAATCCATTTTTTGTAAGTTTTCATACAAGCTCAGTCGTTTGGCAACAGCCACTAAGGCATCTAAGGGTGATGTATATTGAATAGTTTGTTTACGCATTTATTTTAGAAGGATATGGGTTAAGAGTAATCTGGTTTACAAATGTTGAGGTGTTGCAGAATTTTGAGGGGTTTGTGATCAATTATTGGGGTTGATCCCCCTAAACCCCCATTGAGAAGGGGGCTTTAAGAAAATGCGATCGCTGGCTTTTTCAGAGGGTCTAAAAGTTAATCATCTCCTAATAATACGGCTAATAATGCCTTTTGAACGTGCATTCTGTTTTCCGCTTCATCCCAAACCTTTGACCGAGATCCCTCGATCACTTCATCGGTAATTTCCTCATCTCGGTGGGCAGGTAAACAATGCAAAACAATCGAATTATCGGCGGTTTTTTCCATTAATTTAGTATTCACTTGATAGGGTTGAAATAGCGGAATTCTAGCCCGGGCTTCTTCTTCCTGTCCCATACTCGCCCAAACATCAGTATAAACCACATCAGATCCGTGAGCCGCTTCTAGGGGATCATCGGTGATCATAACTTCTGTTTTTCCTTGGGCAATATTTTTAGCCTGTTCAACAATATCAGCATCAGGTAAATAGTTAGCTGGAGTCGCAATTCTAACATTCATTCCCACCATAGCACAGCCCAATAATAGGGAATGAGCCATATTATTCGCCCCATCACCAAAATAACTTAAGGTTAATCCTTCTAGGGTTCCAAAACATTCTTGCACCGTCATTAAATCCGCTAAAACTTGACAGGGATGTTCCCGATCGGTTAAAGCATTAATCACCGGAATTTCCGCATAATTCGCAAAGGTTTCTAAATCCTTTTGTTCAAAAGTACGAATAGCCGTAATATCCAAATATCGATCTAAAACCCTAGCGGTATCTACTAAAGGTTCCCCGCGACTCACCTGGGTAACATTGGGGTTTAAATCAATTACTTGCCCCCCTAATTGATACATAGCAACGGTGAAACTTACCCGGGTTCGAGTTGAGGCTTTAGAAAATATTAATCCTAATACTTTATTGCGACGTAATTTAACCATGCCTGATTTTAATTTTGTCGCTAAATCCAATAAAAAATAGAGTTCCTCAATACTCACATCCGCCAAACTTAAAAAATCCCGTCCTTTTAAGGTTTCCATCATCATTCCTCACTAATTATTTCCTCTAGGGGCAAGGATACCTCACCTCTACAAAACCAGGGTTGTTTTATAAGAGTATTCAAGGCAATTAGGACATCAAGCCATTATCAAACTCTATCAGCTTGCGACTTTCTTACCTGTTCCCTGTTCCCTGTTCCCTTGTACGATTCTAAAGTTTTCTAAGCCACAAAACTGTTCTGGGATAACTGATTTATGGCATCATCTAATAATTCCCATCCTTGGGCAACGGTTTCAATTCTGGCCAAATGATCCCGTAATTCGTGAGCCCCAGGAAACCCTTTGGCATACCAGGTTAAATGTTTTCGAGATTGATAAATCCCCCGTTCCCCCTTATATTCCCACAAGGCTTGTAGGTGTTCTTTCGCACATTGCAACCGTTCAATTACGGAGGGGATGGTTTTAAATTCTCCCGTTTTCAAAAAATAGTCAATTTCTCCCACTAAAAACGGATAACCCAGGGTTCCCCGGGAACACATCACCCCATCAGCGCCCGTTTCTTGTAAACATTGAATCGCCGTTTCCACGGAAAAAATATCCCCATTGGCAATCACCGGAATCCTTAACTGTTCCTTAACCTGTCGAATCCAGTCCCATTTTGCCTGACCATGATAACCTTGGGCGCGGGTGCGGGCGTGAATGGTGATCATTTTTGCCCCCGCATCCTGCATTCTACGGGCAAAATCTAAAATCGTGATTTCTTCATCACTCCAACCAATCCGAGTTTTTACGGTGACAGGCACATCCACGGCCGCCACCACTGACCGAATAATAGTTTCCGCCATTTCCGGTTGTCGCAATAACGAAGACCCGCCGCCGTTTTTGGTAATTTTATTCACAGGACAACCCATATTAATATCAATAGTATCGGCCCCTTCCTGAACGGCTTTTTGGGCAGCTTCGGCTAAAAAATCGGGGCGACAGTCGAATAATTGAATACTAATTGGCCGTTCGTTGGGGTCAACTTCCATGATTTTCGGAAGTCCCCGCACGTGACATACCTCGCTGGCGTGAACCATTTCGGTGTACATCATGGAATCGGGGGCGTAGCGACGCACTAAACGCCGAAAAACCAAATCGGTGACACCGGATAGGGGGGATTGGAGGACACGACTGTTAACTTCTACAGTGCCAATTTTTAGGGGTGTGGATAAACGGTGTTTCAGTTCGGGGGAAAGGACAGTCATGGTTAAAAGGGAACAAATTCAGTAAATCCGAGTATCTCTATAATAGAATTAGTTAACGGTTTAAATCATTTTGGATTTGATTATGAATTTTCCTTCTAATAATCCTGACCCGTTTAATCAGAATGGCAACGCCAATAAACTGCACTTTCCCCAACCCGAACCCACTGAAGTTTCTGAAGAAATCGAAGATGTTAAAGGGGTAAAACATGACCCTAGAACCGTAGAAATTATTCAACGTTCGTTTATTATTTTAACGGTAATTGGGTTGGTTTTTGGGGTGTTTATGGCGGCGGGGGTTTTGTATTTGATGCAGAGATTTAATATTACGGGTCGTCCGGCACAATTGGAACAGCCCCTGAATCGATAAATGATCAGTGATTAGCATTTTTTCTCTGATTGATGGGGCTAATCACTGGATAAAAATTATTCCCGGGACTGATAGCGTTTTTCGGCAATTTGTTTAACTTTTTCTGAGAATTTTGGATAGTTTTCTAAGACTTTATCAAAATCTTCTTTATACAAAACAAATAACTCACAATAAGTTAAGGTTTTTACTGAAGCTGTGCGACGACTATCATAAAGTAAGGCAATTTCACCAAAAAAAGATCCCGCCGCCATCACGGTATAAACTTTTCCGGTTTTTTCAGAAAAGGCTTG
>DATNRE010000702.1:0-17820 GCA_036703685.1 Candidatus Obscuribacterales bacterium | reverse complement strand
ATCCCCCGCAAAATTTAGAAGGAACCCTCGCCTATATTTCTCCTGAACAAACCGGAAGAATGAACCGCTCCGTAGACTATCGAACGGATTTTTATTCCTTGGGAGCAACCTTCTATGAACTATTAACCCAACAGGTTCCGTTTCCCACCACTGACCCGATGGAGTTGGTTCACGCCCACCTGGCAAAACAACCGATTCCTCCCCATGAAATCAACCCCGAAATTCCCCCAATTATTTCTCGAATTGTCCTGAAATTATTATCTAAAACCCCGGAAGAACGCTATCAGAGTGCCTGGGGATTAATAGCCGATTTAGAAGATAGTTTTAAACAAGTTCAAGCCACAGGAACCGTCAGGGAATTTAAATTGGGAATGCATGATATTTCTGACCAATTTAAAATTCCCAAAAAACTCTATGGTAGAGAAACTGAAATTAATACCTTGATACAAGCCTTTGACCGAGTGAGTCAAGGCAAAACCGAAATTATGCTGATTGCTGGATATTCGGGAATTGGAAAATCCGTATTAGTCCAAGAAATTTGTAAATCAATTATTGAAAAACAAGGCTATTTTATTAGTGGGAAATTTGATCAATTTCAACGCAGTATTCCCTATTCTGCCTTAGTTAATGCCTTTTCTGAATTAGCCAGATTACTCTTGAGTGAAAGTCAAGAAAATTTAGATCAATGGCGGGAAAAATTATTAAGGATTTTGGGGCCAAACGGACAAATTATTATTGATGTGATTCCCGAAATTGAACTAATTATCGGCCCGCAACCGGCGGTATTAGAATTGGGTTCCACCGAATCTCAAAATCGATTTAATTTAGTCTTTCAGAACTTTATTCGTCTGTTTTGTCAACCGGAACATCCCTTAGTTATTTTTCTTGATGATTTACAGTGGGCGGACTCCGCTACCTTGAAATTAATCAAATTAATGTTAACCGATGATGCCACCCAATATTTATTTTTAATTGGAGCCTATCGGGATAACGAAGTTAGTCCCACCCATCCTTTAATGATGATGTTAGAAGGGTTAAAATCCGAATCTTTTACCCCAGAAGCGGGTTCGGAAGGCTTAATTCATGAAATTCATCTCACGGCTTTAAATTTGGCACAGGTGACGGCATTGGTGGCCGATACTCTCCATAGCGATCGCCATACCGTTCTCCCTTTAGCCGAATTAGTGATCAAAAAAACCGAGGGAAATCCCTTTTTTGTTAATGAATTTCTCAAAACTTTATATCAAGAAAAACTCCTAAACTTTAACTCAGAAAAAATCGCTTGGCAATGGAATGTTGCCGAAATTAAAGCCCTAGATATCACCGATAATGTTGTTGAATTGATGATTGGTAAGCTCCAAAAACTCCCCCAGAAAACTCAACAGGTTTTACAATTAGTTGCCTGTGTGGGAAATCAATTTGACTTGAATACCCTATCCTTAATTTATAGTAAGGAATCCGTTGATACGTTTCAAGATTTACTCCCGGCGTTAAAAGAAGGTTTAATTAAACCCCTTTTAGATGCTGATAATTTAGAACCGGAACAAATTAATCCCTATTTAGTTCTGAATTATCGATTTCTCCACGACCGCGTTCAACAAGCCGCCTATTCCTTAATTGCCGACTCTCAAAAACAATCGGTTCACCTAACTATCGGTAGGTTACTATTAGCTAATACACCGCCCCAATATTGGTTAGAAAAGGTATTTGATTTAGTTGATCATCTGAATGTAGGTCGATCTTTAATTACAGATGAACAAGAAAAATTACAACTGGTCAGTTTAAACTTAGAAGCGGGAAAAAAAGCCAAGGATGCCACCGCCTATAGTGCCGCCCGAGAATATTTAATCGCCGGAATTGGAGTGCTACCCAATAATAGTTGGGTAGAACATTATTCCTTAACCTTTCTATTGTATCGAGAGCGGGCAGAAATAGAGTATCTCAATGGAAATTTTGCCGAAAGTGAAACCCTAATTGAGTTAATTTTACAACACTCTCAATCTAATTTAGAAAAAGCCGAAGTTTATAATCTACTTTTAATTCAATATACCTTACAATTAAAATATGAAGCCTCTATTAATGCTGGAATTAAAGCCTTAGCTTTATTTGGATTGGATTTACCCACAGAAAATCTACAAACGGCTATTCCCCAGGAATTAGAGTCCCTACAAAACTTGATTAATATTAATAACCTATCAACGTTTATCGAGCAAAATCAAATTCTTGAACCCGAGCAAAAAATCATCTTAAAACTACTCCATAATTTAGCTCCCTCCGCCTATGTCAGTAATCCGAGTTTATGGACAGTGGTAATTCTCAAGGGTGTAAAAGTTGCGATTAAATCGGGATATTCTCCAGAAGCTGGATTTTTCTATGCGACCTATGGGATTCTAGTTGCTACCATTTTTAATCAATATCAAACCGCCTATGAGTTAGGTCAACTGGCTTTAAAACTGAATAAAAAGTGGAATTATCCTGTCTATAAAGTGTCTGCATCCTTAATTAGTTGTCTCAACTATTGGTTAGAACCGATTAAGAATTCAAATGCTTTGGGTCACGAAGGTTATCAATCCGCTTTGGATTCTGGAGATTTGCAATATGCCGGTTATTTATTAAATAATCAATCTCTAAATTTAATGGCGCAGGGTGTCAACTTGCCTAAATTTTTAATTGAAGTTAAAAACTATTTAAAATTCGCCTATAAAACTGACAACCATCTAGTGATTGATACCTTAACAGGACTCCGAGGAATTCTGCTGAATTTAATTGCTGAAACCCCGGATTTATTATCTTTTGATGCTCCAGAAATCACCGAAGCAGACTATCTGGAAAGTAGCCAACAAAATCAGAAATTCTATTCTCTCTGTCTTTACAAAATTTTTAAATTGCAAGTTCTCTACTTATATGGTGAGGTAGAAGCCGCCTTAAAACTCACCTTAGAAGTGGAAGAATTGCTGCAATTTATTCTGGGATTGATTTCCGTCACAGAATATTATTTTTATTCCTCTTTAATTTTAATTGCAAATTTAGACAAAGTTTCTGAATCACAACAACAGCAGTTTTTAGAAAAAATTAAAAGTCATCAAGAAAAATTTAAAATTTGGTCAGATAACTGTCCCAGCAATTTTTTATCTAAATATCTCTTAGTTGAAGCAGAATTGGCTCGCATTTCCCAAGATTCCTTTGCGGCTATTGATTTATATGAACAGGCAATTTCAACGGCACAGGAAGCAGGATTTATTCAAAATGTTGCCCTGAGTCATGAACTCACGGCTAAATTTTGGATGAGTCATCATAAACTAAAATATGCCAATATTCACCTCAGAGAAGCCTATTATGGCTATCAACGTTGGGGTGCGGTTCGTAAAATTGAACAGTTAGAAATCCAATATCCTCAACTCAAATATTTAGCCAATCTTAAACCCTCCTTATTTGAAGCGGAATCAATTACTCTCAGTACCTCCCATGGTAGTAGTTTAGCACTGTTAGATTTAAGCACCGTCATTAAGGCTTCTCAAGCCATCTCGCGAGAAATTGTTTTAGAGAAATTATTAGCCAATTTAATGAAAATTGTGATTGAAAATGCCGGGGCGCAAAAAGGATTTTTAATTTTATACAACGATGATAAATTAGTCATTGAAGCGGAGGCTTCAACGGATAACGAAGAAGTTATTGTGCATCCTAAAATTAATGTTGAAAATGGCTCTAATTTACCTTTAACTGTTATTTATTATGTGGAAAGAACGGGTCAAGATGTGGTTTTAATGAATGCTACTTTAGAAGGACAATTTACCCATGATCCCTATATTAATAGTAATCAAATTAAATCTATTTTATGTAGTCCGATTATTAGCCAAGGGAAACTTTTAGGAATTTTATATTTAGAAAATAACTTGACAGCCGGAGCCTTTACTTCAGAACGAATTGAAGTTTTAAACCTCCTATCTTCCCAAGCGGCGGTATCCTTAGAAAATGCTTTGTTATATGCCTCCGTGGAAAATAAAGTTCAAGAACGTACCCAACAACTCAACGAAAAAAATTCCCGTTTAGAACAAACCTTAAATCAACTTCAACATACCCAAGCCCAATTAATTCAAAGTGAAAAAATGTCCTCTCTAGGACAAATGGTAGCCGGAGTCGCCCATGAAATTAATAATCCCGTGAGTTTTATTTATGGAAATCTTACCCCCGCCAGTGAATATGTTCGAGATTTACTGCGATTAATTCAGGTCTATCAACAGGAATATCCTCAACCGAAACCCTTAATTACAGAGGTTATTGCCGAGATTGATTTAGAGTTTTTAGTCACAGATTTACAAAAACTATTAGTTTCAATGAAAGTCGGGGCCGAACGAATTCGGAATATTGTTTTGAGTTTGCGAAACTTCTCCCGTTTGGATGAAGCGGAAATGAAACCCGTTGATATTCATGAAGGCATTGATAGCACTTTAATGATTTTACAACCCCGATTCCGAGGCACGACCCACAGTACGGAAATTGAAGTGATTAAAAACTATGGTCAACTGCCCAAAGTGAATTGTTATGTCTCTCAACTCAATCAAGTTTTTATGAATATTATTAGTAATGCTATTGATGCCTTAGAACATCGTCGCCATCTTCTGAATCAGGCTGATTGTCCACCCACCATTACCATTTTCACCCAAAAAATTAACCCTAATCAAGTTAAAATTTCGATTGCAGATAATGGTTTAGGCATGAGTTCAGAAGTGCTACAACGAATTTTTGATCCCTTTTTTACCACAAAACCCGTCGGGAGTGGGACGGGTTTGGGTCTATCGATTAGTTACTCAATTATTGTTGAACGTCATCAGGGTCAAATGAGTTGTAATTCCAAATCCGGCGAAGGAGCAGAATTCACAATTCTCATTCCAATTAATCAAAATTTGGGGGACTGAACGCTTAGACTGATTAACTCAGTTGCAGAATTTTAACTACAAAAATCAGGGGGACAATTGATGAAATTGATCCGTTATTTGAAATTCCAGAAAGGAAAATTCACCCGATGAAAAATCCCCAGCTTTTAGTTGACTGGGGAAAGCGCGAATTGAGAACGTGCGATAGTTGTTACAATCTAACCGCACAGGATTTCTTGAGACATCTACCTTTAGATAGATATGGCAACTGAGTTAATGATCTACCCAATTTATAGGGTTTTTTGTATCCCCCGTTCCAGATCTCCGGCTTTATCAATCCCAATCCATGGGTTGATGGCAACCAAAAACAAAATCTTCTGATAGCATCATTGTATAATGGGTCAAGGGTAGGTTTGCACCTACAGCAGAAGAAACCCGAAAAACTAATGGCACGGACTCCCATCCATAACATTAGGAATTTTAGAGTAATCTGTATGTTTAACATTTAAAACTGAAATTCGCTATTAGCATGACATCTGAACATATCTGCCAACGCTCCGAAATTCTCGGCACTCAAGTGATTACCCGTGACAGAGGGAAACGACTTGGGATTGTCAGCCAACTCTGGGTAGACGTCGATCAGCGTGAAATTGTAGCGATCGGAATCCGTAATAATATTCTAGCGATCGCCGGAATGCCAAAATTTATGTACCTGAGTAGTGTCCGCGAAATCGGGGACGTAATTTTGGTGGATGATGATACCGTCCTCGAAGACGACGTGGATGTAGAAAACTACAGCACCCTGATCAATAGTGAAGTGATCACCGAAACCGGGGAACCCCTGGGACGGGTGCGGGGCTTCAAATTCGATACCCGCGACGGCAAAATACAATCCTTGATTATCGCCTCCATTGGTCTGCCTCAAATTCCTGAACAAGTGATCAGCACCTACGAATTATCGATTGAGGAAATTGTCAGTAGTGGCCCAAATCGATTAATTGTTTTTGAAGGTTCAGAAGATAGACTCCAACAGTTATCCGTCGGTCTGTTAGAACGCCTAGGTTTAGGAGAAGCTCCTTGGGAAAAAGAAGAGGAGGGAATGTATTATCCCCCAACGGTGAAACCCGCTAACCAGCTAGGAACCGGACTTCCCCAAACCACGCCCCAACGGCCCAGTCGCGCCGCATCGGTGGTTCAGGAAGAATCCTGGGACGAAAATGATGCTTGGGAAGAACATCCCGCCCCCGTCGAGCCCCTGCGCCAACCCCAACCGATTTACAATGACTATGAGGAAGAAGATAACTGGGGCGATGTGGAACGGGATGAAGATGACCGCTATCGAGAACGGGAATTAGTTCCAATTGAACCGACTCCCCGTAAAGAACAAAAATTCTATGCCAAAGAGTTAGATTATGAATATGAAGATGAGGTAGATGCCGAAGCTTGGGATGAGGGCGAAAATCCCCGACCCTATCAACCTCCCCGGATTAATATTCCTGAAAAGACCAAAATCCCCGAATACGAGGAATAGGAACCATACTCCACAACCCCATAACCAGATAACCCTCGGCTGAACACTGGGGGTTAATTCTGCTGAATAGGCGAACCCCTTGATTTGTAGATCGTGTTTAAGAATACAGAACCCTAGCAAGAACCAATAGCAAAAATACTATCTTAACCAGGAAAGACTTTTGACCTATAGGCAAAGATGGGGGAACGTGCTAAAAAAACTCGGAATTATTGGATTACTAACATTTATTCTGTTAGCTGGCCCTCTGACGGGAACAGCTTGGGCGCAACCCGCGGCAGAAAACCCGATTAATCCCGGAGATACTGCTTTTATGTTGGTTTCGGCGGCTTTAGTGCTGTTTATGACACCCGGTTTAGCCTTCTTTTACGGGGGTTTAGTCCGCTCTAGGAACATCCTGAATACCATGATGATGAGTTTCATCTTAATGGGCATTGTCGGCGTTACCTGGGTATTTTGGGGATATAGCCTCGCCTTTGATGTCTCAACTCCCGTTTCGGAAGGCTTTGGCCAAGGCATTGAACAGTTCATTGGCGGGTTAGATTGGGTATTTTTAAATACAGTCACAGCCGAGGCTCCCGATCCCATTGGCTATGCAGCCACCCTCCCTCACCAGTTGTTTATGGTGTATCAGATGATGTTTGCCATCATCACCCCAGCCTTAATTTCTGGGGCGATTGTGGAACGCATCACCTTTAAGGCTTACTTTTGGTTTGTCCTGCTCTGGTCTACATTGATTTACTCTCCCTTAGCCCATTGGGTTTGGGGTCGAGGTTGGTTACAAGCCATTGGTGCTTTAGACTTTGCCGGGGGAACCGTTGTCCATATTAGTTCCGGGGTGTCGGCGGTCGTTATCGTTTGGCTCATTGGCTCGCGGAAAAATTTTATGGTGGTTCCCCATGCTCCCCATAATGTTCCTTTTGTCCTATTAGGGATTGGGATGTTATGGTTTGGCTGGTTTGGCTTTAATGCTGGCAGTGCTTTAGGTGCAGGTTCCTTAGCTACCGTTGCCTTTGTCGCCACCATGGTTTCAGCATCGGCCGGAGGATTGACCTGGGCAATTGTGGAATGGTATTTACGCGGTAAACCCACGGCCGTTGGGATTGCTAGTGGTTTCTTAGCCGGGTTAGTTGGAGTCACTCCCGCAGCCGGATTTGTTACCCCCGTTGGTGCTATTTTAATCGGTTCTATTACAGCCGTTTGCTGTTTCTATGCCGTCAGTTGGCGGGTGAAATTAGAATTTGATGACTCTTTAGATACCTATTCTGTTCATGGTATCGGCGGAACAGTTGGGGCTATTTTAACCGGAATTTTTGCCACAAAAAGTGTCAATCCTGCCGGGTTTGATGGACTTTTATATGGAAATCCAGGACAATTAATTCCTCAAATTGTTGGGGTAGTTGCTACCTACATTTTTGCTGGGGCTGGCACTTTTGTAATTATGAAAATTCTCGGTTCTTTCATGGAACTGCGAGTTAAACCGATGGTTGAAGAACAAGGTTTGGATATTGACCAACATGGGGAAGAAGCTTATGGCGAAGACTATGCTTCAGGTTTAAGTTTTGCAACTGAAACCTTTGCCGGAAAAGAAGGTTAATTTTAGGGATGTAGGGGTTTCATTCCTAAAATGGAACTCCTATAAATCTCATTTTTATTTTAATTATCTTTAGCAAGGCTGAAATCGCTGTATGCCATTTTATACCTCTATTGAGTTTTAATGTTTGGTGCTATGGTCATGATTAGCTCTCATTTAGCTATATCTTTAAAACTATTCGCTAACCATTTTAACATATTTTTTTAATATCGGTTGAATGGTGAAAACGGTTTCATTTTCATAGCTGAATTTTTCGATCATTCCCCGTCTTACTAAAGATTGAATTGCTTTAAATAATTCGCCTTGTGACCCTTGACATTTTGCCATTAATTGGGTAATTGAAACGGGTTTACTTTCGTTACTGAGTTGCGCGATCGCGTGTTTCTCACACTCCGATAACCGCTGATAATGCTGCTGTAATATCGGTGTCAATTCATCGTTTAACAATACTGCTTGATAACTCAAATATTGAGATACTCTACCGCTAAATAAGTTATTAATAGTTTGAGCGACTAATTTTAACCAGAGGGGATTACCTTGATAAAGGTTAATCAATTCTGGCCAGCGATCTTCATCTAATAAACCTTTTTCTCTAATAATTTCTGTTGCGGCTTCACCTAAGCCAGTTAATTGTAATAAACATACCTCTGAATTATCATCTGTAAATGTTAAAATATCTGAAGGGGGTTCCCAACTATTGAGGATTAAACAACTATGATGAGGAATTTCGCCGATAAGTTTAAATAGGGTTCCATAATTTTCATATCCGGGTTTATAATTGCCTGGAAGTTGGCCGCTGTTGAGGATTTGTTGCACGTCATCTAGGATAATGAGACAGCGATGGGTGCGTAAAGATTCTATTAGTATTTCTAGTTGGGTATCAATATTTTCTGGTAAGGTAATTTCGGGTTGATTTGAGAGAAATTGAATCAGGTTTTTGAGAGTTGTTTCTAGGGGTGGGGAAGTGCGAAGACTGCGCCAGATGATGCGATCGAATTGAGTTTGAATTAGGGGGATGAGGTGACGTGCGATCGCGCTTTTGCCGATACCACTCATGCCTGTGATGGTGAGGAGGCGACAGTTTTGGTGTGCGATCGCATTTTCGAGGGTAGTCAGTTGGGAGGTGCAGTTGTAGAAGGTTTTGATATCTGGTGCGTCTCTTAAATCGAGTTTTTGTTGGGTGTTGTTTTCATTTGAGTTTTGTGTTGGGGGTGAGTTTTGTGTAGGTTTGGGAGGGTGTGGGGTTTCTGTGCAGAAATTATTTATATTACCTTGTTCTATAAATATAAAATTTAAGTTAAGGAAATTAGAATATTGAGAAATTTGATATCTTTCCATTGTGGAGTGGAAGTTAGATTTATTGACATTTTCTTCTAATATTTCTGACATGATTTTCCATAATTTTGAGGCTATATCTCTGAGATGACCATCACTATAGCCGAATTCCTCTGCAATTTCGGTATATGTTTGACCTTGCCAAGCACCCTGCAATATAGCCTCTTGCACGTTGTCAAGGTGTTTTCCAGTCTTGGCAAATACTAGGTCGTCAGCAAATTTTAACACTTCCTTAACGTCCATTTTTTGGGTAGGTGGGGGGTATTTTTTGATTATATCCGACAAAATCTTACAAAATCCTACATTTTTTGGATGAGCGGTGAAAAACCGCGCTTTGCCGACTCAGAGTAATTGTGAAAGTTCAGACATTTTCCGATATTTTCCGACTAGACAAATTTTAATTTTACCCTGAACATACATATAAATAGCTTAAATCCCCTAAAAAAATAGATAGTGGAAGATGGCTAAACTCACTAAGTCAAACTTAATCCTTCACAAGTTCAGCGAAGGCTTTACCTTAATTGAACTGCTTGTTGTTCTACTAATTGTTGGTATTTTATCAGCAATTGCTTTGCCTATATATTTGGAGCAGATTCAGAAGGCAAAACTGGTCGAACCAAAAGTATTCACGGCAAGTTGCCTCCGAGTACAGCAAGCGAATTATGAAGGCTACGGAACTTTGGCAGGAGAAGAAAATTCTCAATTAGAAGAAACTCTCTTCAGCCAAACGAACAAATACACAGTCAATGCTAGTTTGTACAAATCTGAAAATCCAGAGGAGTTCATTCAAGCAGTGGTCTGCTGTGTCGCAGCTTCAAATCAGAACGGTAATCCTTCCTACGCACAAGCGTTGGTTTATACCAATACAAATGAAGTCGTTTCAACAACTTGTGAAAAAGTTGCATCTATCAAACCATGATTCAAAAAAAATTCTTGACTGCTGCTCTTATTGCAGCGAGCTTGTCTCTTGAATCTTTACCAGTTAATGCAGGAGTTCTTGGCGGAATTAATGTGACAAAAGCTTGCAAACAACAAACTCTTGTTTACAATGTAGATGCTGTATTGGTTGGAAACCCACAAAACGCTTACTCATGGCGTTGTCGTGTTTACTTAATGTCATTTGGTAAACTTTGGCCTTGGTGGGATTATTCCGTTGATATGACAGCAGCTTGCAGAAAACAATACAATAATTCACGCGCATTTGCTGAAACAACTAATTGGCAAAGTCCCTATTCATGGCGTTGTCGTGTAAATTAAGATTATGCTTTTTATTGCCAATTACTGATTGAGTTTGGCTAAAAAGTGAGCAATAAGTTTACTGACTGAGCACCTTTTATTTCACCTCATTCCCACAAGCGATCGCCCTTCCTTGAGTCCTTCCTTGAGTAAACGTGCGATCGCTCTTTCTAAGTAACTACTGATACTCTACTACGGCCGCGATCGCGATTAACATTTATGGAAATACACTAATTGCTCCAAACTGACGGAAATGACGATCAAAGGAAAAAGCTTGATTAACTTCCAACTTTTCCATCACTACTTTACTGCTACAATCTGTAAAACTCCATCCCTTATCTGAAAATTGTCGAAAAACTTGCCAAGTTAATAGAATATCGTCTTCTGTTAGATAATAGACAGTGGCAATTTTACCCGTAAACAACCCTTCTCCCAAAGCCATCGCTCGTGAATTATGTCCACGAACTCTCAAAAGGGTTAGTGTTTCATCTATGACATAATCAGTTGTTAGGAGAAGCTGGGTATTTTGGCGCATCCAAAGAGTAGCCACCTGATGATCTGTATCTGAGGGGACTACACTAGCAAACCAAGCACTTGTATCGACCAATATCATAGGGAATTTTGATCGGGATAAAGAACTTTATCATGTTCTCGACCAGAGAATGTATCTGCATTATCTTCTAATGGTAAAGCCGCGATCTCTGCGAGAACATCGGCAGGACTTTTAGACTGAGAATGAGACGTTTTCGGAATAACAATTATTTCAACGCTGGTTCCCTCTGGAAGTTCGATTGGCTGCATTAGCCGCAACACTCCCTTTTCATAAATGGCTGCAATTGTCATTGTCATTTGATTATCCTCTCTTAAACTTTAACAACATAACATTTAGCAAGGATGATTCGCGATCGCGATTTTTAAAACATTTAATTCATCACTTGAGAGTTAGCAATTCTCCAAAGTCCATCCCACTGTTCTAAGTTATAACGAACTAATTTTGTATTAAAGCTACTTTCGATAATTTTTCCATTTTGATATAAGGTCGTATCTTCGGTCACTTTGACTTCTATGGTAGCTTTATTTCCCGATGCTGCAAATCGTTCTATGGATTCCACTTTCTGGACTCCATATTGATAATAAGCATTATTTTCCCGTAAAAAATTAATTGCTTTTAAACTATCGGCATATAGTACACCCGTCGTTAAATCTCCAAGGGATTCACGGTCAAAGGGAGGGGCAAAAATTCTGGATTTAGTATCTAACCATTCTGTGATTAAATCCGCGGCTTTTCCAATCGTTATAGATTCGCTATTTTGAGTCAGTTGATTCACAATTGCTGGATCTTGTAAATCCAAGGATTGATTTTTGATCGGGGTTTTGGCTGCAACGATTTGACTAATGCCAAAGGAAAAAATGAGAGTTAATGTTAATAAAGTTGTTTTGATCATGGTAAATAGGTAATTTACTATACATTTACTTTGTAAATAGTACCGACGGAATGATCGGGGTTAATATCTATAATTAAATCCACAAAGTCAGGGTTTTTAATTAAAGAATTTATAAATAATTCGGGATGTAAGGCTTTCCAAAAATAATCAACAAATTGACTAATTTCTGCATCAGTCATTCCCGATTTTCCGGTATTAATCATATCCTGCTCTGCTTGGATGCGCCACTGTTTTGATAGGTGATAATCTACAGGATTTAAAATGAGTAACCGGTCTAATTTTTCCCACAAAGGAAGATAATGATTTAACTGTTCGTTCATATCCCGAGCGAATTGTTGATCCGAAGGAGTCATAATAGGAACCGGGGGAAAATCAAAAAGTTGCGGGTCAATGGGTTGACAGCCTACAAACCAACCTTCAAACAAAATAATATCAATTCCGGTCACGAATTCGGGAGAAATGCGATCGCCTGCCCCCTGCCATAAGGATTTATCAAACCGAGGAATGGCAATGGTTTGACCGGGCAAAGGTTGACGCAATTGCTCTAAAACCTGGATACCCAATTCCAGATCATGGGTTCCCGGTGGCCCTCGCCAAATTAAACGCGGATCAGCTTTTTGTAACTGTTGACGTTCTGAATAAGTTTTATACAGATCATCTAAGGACAAGCTAAATGTGTCATAGTGAAAAAGAGACAAAATATAAGTTAAGACTTTGCCTAGGGTTGTTTTTCCCGTGCCTTGCCCTCCTAATATTCCTTGAACCAGAGGACGATCCAAACCTTGACGATGTTCAGCCAGTTGGGTTGCTAAAGGTAGCCAAAATTTCCATAGGGTTTCTAACTGTTCAAATAACAGAGGAAACTGAATCTTTTGCTGTTGAAGTTGACAGAATAAATGGGATCGGGCTTCTATTTTCACCCTAACATTTTCAGGTGTGATTCCGAAGGCCGTTGAACGTTGATGATCGGACAGTTCCCATTGTTCCAAAACTGCTAAATCTGTGATCTGGGGTTTTTGTCCATTCCTCCAAGCGTTGAGAATTTCAAGCATAGATGATTCTAATTCTATTCTATCAATTTCAATCATGAACCTAATATTGTGGCTAACAAAAATAACCCATAACTCAAACCAATTTTGAGTGCATTTAGGTTTTCCACCCAAAAAGATTGTCGTAAACGGGGGACACTACGATAAGCTAACCAGTTTATTCCTTCGACAAAGATAGATATTACTAAAGCTACCGTCACATCCAAACGTCCCCTTTGTCCAGTTACCGAGGCAATACCTAGGGCTAGGAATATCCCAAACAGTAGACTAATGATGAGCAGCGAAATCCGTCGCCAAGGATTCATTAACAATCGCCCCACCTGGGCATTAATTACATTAAAAAGTCGATTCAGACGGGTATTTTGCATAGCACAGACTGTGAATTTTAGTGGGATTAATGATCTAATTTAAACCAAAAGATTATGAAAGATAAACTTTATCCAGCCTTTCTAATTACTGGAACTATTTTATTAACTCTAATTAGTTTAAGGCAATTTTTATTTCGCTATTGTGTGCAAACGGAGCGAAAACCCGCCGAACAGATGGTTTTATCTGTGCCTCGTCCCTTATCCACGACTTTTCCGAAAACCTCTGTTGCGCCACGACCTCCCCTGAATATTAGCCTTCCCCCGTCTTCGGTTCCTACACCTACAAACTATCACCGAGGGTCATTTCGGGTCAGTAACCTGACGGAACATCCGGTGCGTGTGGCTTTACTGAGTCGTTCAGCCCCGAATATCACGGAACCGGTTCACTGGGATTTTGCCCCAGCCGAGGGCAGTAGGGAGGGTTTGATTTTATCCCTTCCCCGAGAGGATTTAATCCTCAAATCCGGTGATATCTTGGTGGTTTTTGCTCCTGATGGTTCTCGCTACTACTGGGGGCCCTATATTGTGGGAGAAACTTCCCTTCCAGTTTGGAATTCTCAAGACCAGGAATGGGAATTGGTGATTAAACCGACCCCATGAACAAATTAATTTGATCCAGCCAGCAATATTCCCGATAGGGTGAGTATTTTTGCTTCCATATATGATAATAACTAATTGATATATTGACTTAGGTGTTAGTTAATTAACACATCAAAAGTAAACTGTCAATATCTTAATCGTTAATATCTGTGTTCTTAGCCCATGAAATCAAGTTCAAATCGAAAGACTCCCACCCTTTTTTCACCTCTGATCAAAACTCCTGTATTCCCTTGGCTAGTTTGTATTGCGGGGTTGGGTTTAATCGGTTTTCTGGCTTTTTTTTGGAATTTAGGAACTTCGGGTTTAGTGGATGAAACCGAACCCCTGTTTGCGGAAGCCTCCCGTCAAATGTTAGTAACCCAAGATTGGATTACTCCCTATTTTAATGAAGAAACCCGTTTCGATAAGCCGCCATTAATTTATTGGTTAATGGCAATTTCCTATCAGATAGTTGGGGTGAATGAATGGGGAGTGCGTCTGCCTTCGGCATTCTCTGGTTTTCTTCTCGTTTGTTTAGGATTTTATACCTTAAGTTATTACGTGCAACAGACCCAATTTTATACTATAAAAGAAGATCAAAAACCAGGTTTTATTCCTTCTTTAGCTCAACCCGGTTTTAGAAAGATTATTTTACATCCTTTACCTTGGATGGGGGCTGTATTAATTGCATTTAATCCGGGAATTCTGGCTTGGGCAAGAATTGGGGTTTCCGATATGTTATTAACTGGGTGTTTGGGTTCGGCGTTATTAGCTTTTTTTCTGGGATATGCTAAGTCAGAATTACAGGAAGGGCAAGATTTATCTCCCGGTTGGAATGCTTCTAAAATTTGGTATTTAGCTTTTTATATTTTAACTGCTTTAGCTGTTTTGACAAAAGGCCCGGTTGGGATTGTTTTACCCATTTTAATTATTGGTTCATTTTTAATTTATTTGGGAGAATGGCGCAAAGTTTTAAAAGAAATAGATTTATTAAAGGGAAGTTTAATTTTTTTTGTAATTACAATTCCTTGGTATGTTTTAGTAATTTTAATTAATGGTCAAAACTATATTAACTCTTTTTTTGGTTATCATAATTTTCAACGATTTACCAGCGTTGTGAATTACCATTCTGCTCCTTGGTATTTCTATTTTATTGTAGTTTTAGTCGGATTTGCGCCATTTTCTGTGTATTTACCCCCGGCGATCACTTCGACAAAATTTTGGAAAGCTCACTATTGGCAACATCAAACTCGAATTAAACAACTCCCATTATTTGCCGTTTTTTGGTTTAGCGGAATTTTTATATTTTTTACCCTAGCAGTTACTAAACTTCCCAGTTATATTTTGCCCTTGATTCCTGCATCCGTTTTATTAGTATCTTTATATTGGAATAATATTATCTCTAAAAATAGCTTTAAAAAAAATAAATTTAATTCCATGAATATTGCTGTATTGCTTAATATTCTATTTGTTTTCCTGGCATCTATTGGAAGTTATTTTAGTAAAAATTTAATTGGATATGATGCAGATATGCCGGATTTTAGATGGGATTTACAAGCTTCTGGGATTCCAAATATATCAGCTTTAATTTGGGCGATCACCACATTATCAATAACCCTAAGTTGGTGGAAAGGTCGAATTTTATCCATTTTTATAGTTAATATTTTAGCGTTTATTGTTTTTTTTATTTGGGCGGTAACTCCTACCTATAATTTACTCGATCAACATCGACAAGAACCCCTACGAAACCTAGCCCAAACCATCGTACAACAGCGAAAATTAGGCGAAGAATTAATGATGATTGGTTTCAAAAAACCCAGTTTAGTTTTTTATACTCAAAATCGAGTTCAATACCGTCCCGATCCCCAGGATGCGATCGCCTATATTCAAACTCCATGGGTGCAAAAATCTCCCGCTCAAACCCTTTTAATTTTGGCACATCCCCAAGAATTAATTGATCTAGGATTAAAACCTGATCAATATCAAATTATCGATCAAGCGGGTGCTTATCAACTGATTCGTGTTAATAAAACTTAATCTATAGGGAACAGGGAATAGGGAACACCGGAACAGAGAACGCCAGAATACTTCTGACTTTGGGAAAAGGTGTTCAAAACTTTCAAATCAGTACCTAATTGTTCTAAACTGAACTATGGAAATCTAATCGACTTTTGAACAGAAAATATGAGTTTAGTTGAACTTTTAGAACCCATTGCTAATCTATTTCGGGGTTTAGGTATTCCTGAACCCATCACCCATTGGGGACATCCGGTGATGATGGGAACCGTTATTTTTACGATGGGGAGTTATGTGGGTTGGACAGGATGGCGCGGACGTCTGGCGGCAGATAAAGAAGTCGCCCAAAAAAATCGTTCTGACCATCGCAAACTTGCCCCTTTAATGTTTTTGTTTTTGGCTTTAGGTTACACGGGAGGTTTATTATCTTTAGTGATGCAAAAACAACCCATTTTAGAAAGTCCCCACTTCTGGACAGGAACAATATTATTAGGATTGTTATTAACTAATAGTCTGATTGCTTTTACCGGATTTAACAAAGATAACTCAGGTTTTAGGGCGACCCATGCTTATATTGGAACCGTTATCTTAGGATTAATGTTAGTCCATACCGTTTTAGGTTTAAAGTTAGGATTGTCTATCTAATATTGTTGAATGTTGGTGCTTGTACCGATCGCTTACACACCCTACAACAATTATACCCCCTAACCCTGACTATCAAAGTCGCCCTTTTTAATCGGGATTTAGGGGGATCAAATCCAGGATACTACCATTGATCCGTATCTTATTAAATCATGAATCAGACGGTGATTTTAATTCTGGCTTTTGCTTATCTCTTAGGTTTGCTAGTGGGTGTAATTCCTGGGGGAAATTATGCAATATTAGGCTTAGGAATTATATTGGCAATAGTTACCGCCCTCAAACAAGTTTATCAACAGAAACAATCTCGCCAAGCTCGAATTAAACAATTTATTCAGCAAAAACAAACCCGCAAAGATGCCCTAACCGATCCGATTGAATTTGCCGATAAAATCCCTAAAATTTCCCGTCCTAAATTTCCCTTTTGGGTGTGGTTATTAGCGGGAATTATTGCTTTTTTAGCCAGTGTTTATTTACAAATCAGAACGCCTCAACCCGCGACCAATGATATTAGTCAGTTAATTATTAATAGTGGAAATAGCCAAGATTTATTAATTACAGTTCGGGGAGAAGTGAGTAGTATTCCTCGGTTGACTCGTTCGGGACGGGGACAATTTTGGTTACAGGTGAATCAAGTTAATGAAATTACTAATAATAATACTCCGATCGCGGTGAGTAAAGATGTCAGTGGTTTGGTTTATGTGACGGTTCCAATATTAAAAGCGACGGGATTATATCCGGGGGAAAGTATCGCCATTACCGGAAGTTTATACAAACCTAAACCCCCTTCTAACCCGGGTGGATTTGATTTTCAAAACTATCTCGCTCAACAGGGATCATTTACCGGACTTCGAGGACGTTATATTAGTCATGATCATAGTCAACCGCCTCCTTGGGGACTGTGGAAAATTCGCCAACGGATTACTCGGGCTCAAGCTCAATTATTAGGAGTTCCCAAAGGTTCCCTATTAAGCGCGATGGTTTTAGGACGTTTAGCTGTTGATTTACCCTACGATATTAGAGATATTTTTGTTCAAGTTGGACTGGCTCATATTCTAGCAGCTTCAGGATTTCAAGTATCGTTTTTATTAGGAATTATTTTAGCCATTACTCAAAAGTTTTCCCCAAGGGTGAGATTTGGTTTTGGATTATTAACC
>DATNRE010000701.1:0-9809 GCA_036703685.1 Candidatus Obscuribacterales bacterium | reverse complement strand
TATGCTATTTAGATAACTATTTCATATAATTAATATTATATAGCCCTTATAGGAAATATTAATTCTTCCGAAAATAGCTATCATGTTTGAGAATTATGGCTAAAAAGTAAGCTATAATGTTCAAACATGAAACAGCCCTGCCTGCCTCCCCTGCCCCTACTCCCTAATTCTTCATCAACGCCGCTTGGGTCAAGAGGGACTCAGCAAAGGCGATCGCTTCTTGGGCCGATTCTCCACTGGCCAATTGAGCTAATTCTTCCCGACGTTGGGGGGAAGTTAACTGAGTCACCCGGACGACGGTGCGAGTTTCTGGGGCCTGGGAATTGGGTTCTAAGTCGGTTTGGATGGTTTCTTTGATTACCCGAAAATGATGATCTCCCATGGCCGCAACTAGGGGCTGGTGGGTGACACAGAGGACTTGATGGCGCTGACTAAGTTGGTGGAGTTTCTGGGCAATGGCGGTGGCCACTCGTCCCGATACCCCGACGTCAATTTCATCAAATACCAAAGTTCCTGACCCGGCAATTTGGGAAAAACAGGCTTTCAAAGCTAGTAAAAACCGACTCATTTCTCCTCCCGATGCTATCGCTCCCAAGGGTTGCAAGGGTTCTCCGGGGTTAGGACTAAAGCAAAATTGAATCTGATCAGCCCCCATAGCGGTCGGGGAAATCGGATGAATTTCTGCTTGAAATTTAACATTATTCATTGCTAAAGGTTTGAGTTCTTTTAGCAAATGGGTTTCCAATTGATGGGCGGCTTTTTGGCGCAAGTCAGTTAGATGTTGACAGGTTTCTTTAAGCTCTTGAACCGCCTGTTGATAGGTCTGTTCTAAAGATTCAATCGATTGATCTTCATCTTCTAACTCTTTTAATTCCTCTTGAATGCGTTGATAATATTCGATCACTTCTTCTAAAGTTTGTCCATATTTGCGACAAATTTGTTTTAAGTCTCGAATGCGATCTTCTACTTCTTCTAACCGTTGGGGATCGGATTCTAATTGTTCACCATAACTGCCAATTTGTCTTCCGGCTTCGGTAATTTGGGCTACTGCCTCACTGACAATTTCTAAAATCGGTTGGAGTTGGGGATCGTATTCAACTAAATCACTGAGTTTGTTTTCCGCTTGACTTAATAAATCGGCTGCTGCTAACCCGGTTTCACTTTGATATAGGGCTTGATAAATTTGATAACTTTGTTGTTGAAGTTCTACAATATGATTGAGTCGCTGATGTTCGATTTGTAATTGTTCTAATTCGTCGGCTGTGGTTAAAGTAGCTGCATCTAATTCTCGAATTTGATAGGTTAATAAGTCTAATCTCTGTAGGCGTTGCTGTTCAAATTGACGACGTTTTTCTAGGGCATGGCTACAGGTTTGAGCTTGGGTATAGGTCGATGCTACGGCTTTTCTAGCTTTGATTAAGGGTTGACCTCCATAGAGATCTAACCATTCCTGTTGGAGTTCGGGTTGACCGAGTTGTAGGGTTTGTCCTTGGGCAGTAATTTCAATTAAGCGATCGCGCAGTTGTTCAATTAATTTGCGATTAACTAATACCCCATTAACCCGAGATCGGCTGCGCAGTTTGTCCCCGGTTATGACTACTTCTCGACTACAAACAATTAAACTGCCATCGACTAAATCAATTTCTTGTTCTGTTAACCAGTTAAACCATTTTTTGTCCATCTCAAATGTGGCTTCTAATAGCGATCGGGTGGCTCCGGTTCTAATGGAACGACGGTCTACTTTTCCCCCTAAAATCGCATCAACCGCATCTAAAATAATCGATTTTCCGGCTCCAGTTTCTCCGGTAAATACATTTAAACCCGTACCTAAATCTAAATCTAAATGATCAATTAAAGCAAAGTTTTCTATTCTCAGGGAAAGCAACATAATAAACAGTTATCAGTGATCAGTTTTAGGAGCAAGTTCTGTATTCATTACCTTAATTTTGAGCAACTACGCACGGGAGGTCAGAAACCGGGTTTCTTCTGAGATATCTAGCGATAAACCTTCATCTTTTTCGTAGAAACCCGGTTTCTTTGCGTAAGTCCTATAGTCAATCATTGATCTAACTTGCTGGAGATAGGGTTAAAATAATTCGAGTTATAATTTGTTGATTTTCTCCTGATTCTATTAGGAATTTTCCTGCCATTTTTTCTAACATTTGTTGACAAATTAAAAGCTGTTGACCTGGGGGAGAAGATAGGGGAGAGGGAGCTAGTAAATCGGGAGAATGACCGGTTTTTAACTCAAGAATTAGTTGCGGATTAATTGTACCATAATCTGTAATCATCAGTTCTAATTGATGATCATTTAAAGGTTGAGTGGTTATCTCAATAATGCCACCCGGTTCCGCACGGTGACAGGTGGTTAAGAGGATTTCATAAAAAATAAGTTCTAGTTTAATATGATCGCCAATAACATTAAAATTTTCCTGTTGTTTAACAACTAATTGGATTTGTTTGTTTCTAATAATAGGATTAATTCTTTCTCGCACCCTGCGCAATAAATTAGTAATCGGAATAATATCATTTTGATGATGAAGTCGCCATTGTTCCTGTTTAATTAAAGAACTGGTGGAGGCTAAAGCACTTCCCATTTGACGGAGTAATTGTTGATAGCGTAAATGGGAAAGTTGTGTTTTTTGGGGATCGGTTGATTGAAACGGAGATTGATTTAATTCGTTTAACTGTTTCAGTCCTCCGCCTACGGTTCGATACAATTCTTCTAAGCGCCGTTGTTTGTACCAATTCATCCATTGTAATTCTTCATGTTGAGTTGTTAAGACCTCTTGAATTCTCAGATAGCGCCGTGACCAAGAAAACTGCATGATCAAGGAATTAAGCAGAGTTAAAGATAGGCCAGATTCTGTTTGAATTTGCTCAGGATCAGCAACAATCAAAATACCCGTAGGATCATGTTCAGAAGCGGTATGCAGGGTAGTAACTAAAATTTTATCGACGGTGCTGGTAAACCATTGGCGAGTATAAGTGGATAACTCCTGTACGGGCCACCAAAACATTGTTTTTGTCGATAAAGCGTGTTGAATTAAAGGATCTTTAGCAATAGAAATTAACCGTTCTGAGTCAATATAAAATTTTGATTTATGAGCAATACAATGGGTAATTTTTGCTTTTTTTGCCCCTTCTGGCCAGGTTAATAATATAACTAAAGGACTTTTTGATAATTGGGCTATTTTTTCTGTAAATTGTTGTTCTAGGTGTTGTAATGGCTGAGTTTTTTCTAGGATTGACCACCCCTGCTCTAAGGCTTGATTAAATTCTTCTTGAGATTTAATTCGTTGATTTAACTTCCATTGACGCAGAATTACGCTTAATTGTTGACCGACAATTTTAACTAACTCCTGTTCGGCTCGATCCCAGGTTCTCGGAGCTTCATGACCGATTAATAACCACTCTTGAGGTATATTTTCTTGTTGATTTTTTTCCGAAGTCAAACAAGAATTAATCGGACAAAGAATCAGCGATCGCACTCCGGCATCCTTGAGTTGATTGCGCCATGGTTTTAATTTTTCATCTTCATCATAATTTTCAATGAGCAAAATTTCATTCTCATTTTTTAAAGCTTGCCAATCTTGGGAACTCAGGGAGTCTAAAGGCGAGAAAATTGCGTTTCTATTTAAAGGATAATATTGATAAATAATCTCAAATTTTGCCGTTTTAAGATGACGTTTAATTAATAAAACTCGTCCCGTATTTAATCGCTGACATAAAAGATTAGCGGTAGTTTTCAAAGAAAGTTGCCAATCTTGATCATCAACAATTGCACGGGTTACTTTGGCCGTCAAAGACTGATCCAGTTCAGCTTGTCTAATTTTAACTTCCATTTCCGCTAAGGGAGCGGTTAAGGAAATTAATTGCCCCACACCTCGCAAAAATTGTTTTTCATTTTCCTGCCAAATCCTGGGATTTTGACCTTCAACCGCAATAAATCCTAACATTTCTTGATTAAAAAGAATCGGAACTGCTAAGAGGGAACGGGCGCGAATTTTCTCCATTAATCGTTCCGTTGTATCCGCCCTTAAGGAACTATAAGACTCTCCAATTGATACTAAATGATCGGCAATTAAAGCTTGATAAAATTCTCCTAAATCCTGTACCGTTACCCCAGAAGCCGCTTGTTTCATTAAACTGACACTGGGAAGTTTTTGTTGATTACTTGCCCGACGCCAAAAATAACGCCCTTCTCGATAATACCAATAGACATTAGTGCGGGTGGGTTCAATAAATTCATGGGTGGTTTCCACCGCCACTTCTAAACATCGATCTAAAGTATTTAGGGTTCTAAATTGAGTTAAAAGTTTCAAAAAAGGTTGGTCAGGTCGTTTGGTCTGTTGATACATCCAAGTGGTTTCAATTTGAAATAAAGAAGCCGCCAAGGTTCCTAAAACCATAGAAATTAGTTCTTTTTCCGTAGAACTCGGAGAAATTCCCCACTCCATCGATCCTAATAAAACCACACCAAAACAGCGATCTTTATAGCGCATGGGAAATAAAATTGATCCCTGAATATTGAAGGCTTGGGCAGCTTTTTGCCACTCTCCGGCGCGAGTTTCTGACCGCAGATCGGGGACAACTAAAGGTCGCATTTGAATCACCAACTGTTCCAGTAAATCCCCAGGTGATAGGACAAATCTTTGTTTAATTAACCAATTATCATCGGTTGGTGTGATTCCGCCTTTTCCGATTAAACGATGATCTAAACGATCATATAAACTAATCCAAATTAAACTATAATTAAACTCAGTTTTTAAATAGTTTAAAATTGTTTCAATTAAAACATCAACATTATCTTCATCTTGTAAAGTTTGGAGAACACGCCCCACGGTCATGATGGGTTGCTCTGATATGGTCGATTCTTCAAGTTGACCCATAATAAACTCCCAAATCCTATCTTTTAATTAACATTCAAAATTAAAATTTTAATTAAGATTCTAAACCCGTACAGTTTTCTGGTATAGGGTAGGAAAAATACTTTACCCGTTAGTCTGGTTAATGGTTCTATCTTACCCTTAGTATTTCACCCTTTTACTCAAAAATAGACTAAATTAAAAATTTGGGAATCAGGACATGATCAGAGGAGACTATCTTGGATATTTACCGCAGCGCCGTTAAACCCCTTTTATTTTATGGACTCAAAATCGATCCAGAATGGGCGCATCATCGCGCTTTACAAGTCCTGAGTTGGATTGACCAAAATCAGTCTCAGTCACCGATGAATTGGCTAGAATCTCAACTTAAACCCTCATTCTGTTTACAGGATATCCGTTTACAGCAACAATTGTGGGGTTTAAATTTTGCTAATCCCGTGGGTTTGGCCGCCGGGTTTGATAAGGATGGGGTGGCGGCCGGAATTTGGCAAAGTTTGGGGTTTGGATTTACGGAATTGGGGACTGTCACCCTCCATCCTCAACCGGGAAATCCCCAACCCAGATTATTTAGATTAGTTGAGGATGAAGCCATTTTAAATCGCATGGGATTTAATAATCAAGGAGCGGAAATCTTGGCGCAGAGGTTACGGGAAAAACATCAACAAAAATTTATAATTCCCGTCGGTATTAATTTAGGAAAATCTAAAATTACTCCTTTAGAAGCCGCCGCCGAGGATTATTTAGGAAGTTTTCAACTATTAAAAGACTATGGGGATTATTTTGTGATCAATGTTTCTTCTCCTAATACCCCCGGATTGCGATCGCTCCAAGATGCGGAACAATTAAGTAAAATTATAGCGGTTTTAAAAACTGAAAATACGGATAATAAACCGATTTTAATTAAAATTGCCCCGGATTTAGAATGGGATGCGATCGCCGATGTGGTCAATTTAGCCCAAACCTATAAATTAGCCGGAATTATTGCGACTAATACCACCATCAAACGGGACGGATTAAAAACCCAATGGCTACCCCAAACCGGAAGTTATATTACCCAAGAAGCGGGGGGAATTAGTGGCGCACCCCTGAAAGAAAGGTCAACGGAAGTAATTCGTTGGATTCATCAAAATACCCAAGGACAGTTACCAATTATTGGGGTTGGGGGAATTTTTACCGCCGATGATGCTTGGGAAAAAATTACCGCCGGAGCTTGTTTAATTCAAGTTTATACAGGTTGGATTTATGAAGGGCCAGAAATGGTAAAAAGAATCTTAGCAGGACTCTTACAGAAATTAGATCAATACGGGTTAAATTCAATTTCTGATGCCGTTGGTTTTAAACCTTAATTATTATAAGAATGTGTAGCAAGTCTAAATTAGTTGTAAAAAAATCCCGTAGGCGTTTGGTATCCAAACCCTTACAAGAAAATATTACAACCTATTTATAATTGCTATAGATCGCCCATTTCAATGAACCTACGATTGTCAGGCGATCGCTATGATATAATTAGATATAGCAATCCTATTTGATTTGTGTTCAAAATTGTTGATCAAAAGGGAACAGGGAACAGGGAACAGGGGTAAGACTTTTGACTGTTTCATGTCAGTATTGAAATGTTACAACCTATTTAGGATTGCTATAGCTATTATTATATAATTGACAGGTTTTAAATTATTAAAATATGGAGAAAAATACTTCAATTGTTGTAATAACCATTGTTTATCTTCAAGGGATAACTGGTTAATTTTTTCGGCAAATTCACGAACTTCTAAAGATGGCAGAGTAACTCACCAAAAATATTGATAAATTTTCCCCATTATAGCATTGTTTTGAAGGCTATGCTATAATAGGGCAATAAGTTAATTTTTCCTAATTTTTCTGAATCTGAACGTTAGCAATATGCTGACAGTTTCATCCCTACGATAATAGCATAATAAGAGGTTTAGACCTATGGCAATCACGCAAATTGAACATCTTGTTCGTTATGTCACCAATGCCGACGGCGAAACAACTGATGTTCTTGTTCCTGTTGAACTTTGGCAACAACTTATGAATACAATAAACTCTGATACTGTTAGTGGTTTAGCTTGGATTGATGAACAAGAATCAAAAGCCCAGATATTAGCTGACCTACAAGAATCTATGGGACTTGCCAGAGCAGGACAAACCTTCCCAGTATCACAACTTTGGGAAGATACTACTGTCTAAATTCATGATAGAAGTTCGCTTTACATTACCCTTCCTACGCCGTATAAAAGCATTAACCAAACGTTATCGAAAAATTCAATCTGACATTCAGCCGATTATTGAGCAGCTACAGATTGGAAATTTTATCGGCGATCAACTCTCTGGTATAGACTTAGCTATTTTTAAAGTTCGAGCCAAAAATAGTGATATTCCCACAGGCAAAAGTGGTGGCTATCGGGTGATCTATCAAGTTGTTTCACCTGAATTAGTTTTGCTTCTGCTCATCTATGCAAAATCAGATCAGGCAGATATTAGCATAGACGAGATTAAAGATGCTATTAGCAAGATTTAGCAATTTTGTGTTAATTTAGGACACATTCTAATTGTAACAGAATTGTATTTTTTTATCAAATAAAACCCCAACTAAACTTTTAAATTTTAATCCGAATTAATCAAACCCGCAAAAAAATCATCCTTTAGGACTTTACTATTGCAACCAACATGATTACTATGGGGAAGACAAAACATCACGGTTTGGAGTGAGGAAACAGGATGTACATCGTACAAATTGCCTCTGAATGCGCCCCAGTCATCAAAGCGGGAGGCTTAGGCGATGTTGTGTACGGACTCAGTAGGGAGCTAGAACTGCGGGGTCATACCATTGAAATTATTTTGCCCAAGTACGACTGCATGAGGTATGACCAAATTTGGGGACTTCATGAAGCCTATCAGGATTTATATGTTCCCTGGTTTGACGGTGCAATTCATTGTACTGTCTTTTGTGGTTGGGTTCACGGACGCCTATGCTTTTTTATTGAACCTCACTCCGAAGATAATTTCTTCAACCGAGGTTGTTATTATGGTTGCGTAGACGACCATTTGCGATTTGCCTTTTTTAGTAAAGCCGCATTAGAGTTTTTACTCAAAACTGAAAAACGTCCCGATATTCTCCATTGTCATGATTGGCAAACGGGTTTAGCTCCTGTGATGTTGTATGAAATGTACAAATATCATGGTATGGAAAATATCCGGGTTTGCTATACCATTCATAACTTTAAACATCAGGGAATCGCGGGGACAAATATCCTTTGGGCAACGGGATTAAACCGAGAATCCTACTATTTTGAATATGACCGTTTACGCGATAATTTTAACCCCTTTGGCTTAAATTCTATGAAAGGGGGAATTGTCTACTCTAACTTTGTTACAACCGTATCTCCTAACCATGCCTGGGAAGCCCATTATGGAGAATTTGGTTATGGTTTAGGACATACCTTAGAACTGCATCAACATAAATTTGGTGGCATATTAAACGGGATTGATTATGCGGTTTGGAATCCTGAAATTGATTCATTTATTCCCCACCCCTATAGTCCCGAAGATTTAACAGGAAAGGAAAAGAATAAAAAAGCTCTACGGGAAAGATTGTGGTTAAGTCATGATGATAAACCTCTTATTTGTTATATTGGTCGTTTAGATGATCAAAAAGGGGTGCATCTGGTGCATCATGCGATTTATTATGCTTTGCATCGACAGGCTCAATTTGTACTATTAGGTTCAGCAACCGAACCCAATATTAATTCTTGGTTTTGGCATGAAAAGAACTTTTTAAATAATAACCCCGATTGTCATTTAGAACTAGGATTTAATGAGGAATTATCCCATTTAATTTATGCAGCGGCCGATATTATTGTGGTTCCCAGTAATTATGAACCCTGCGGATTAACTCAAATGATCGGGTTAAAATATGGCGCGGTTCCAGTTGTTCGGGCCGTGGGAGGATTAGTTAATACGGTTTTTGATCGGGATTATGACGAATATCACGAACCGGAAAAACGCAATGGTTATGTTTTTAACTATACGGATTTTCCAGCCCTAGAATCCGCCATGGATCGAGCTATTGGCCTGTATAATTACTATCCTGATGAATTTGAAAAATTGAGAATTCAAGGCATGAATTATGACTATTCTTGGAACCAACCCGGAACAGATTATTTAGCCATTTACGAATTCATTAGACATAAGTAATTGAGTTGCTACGGATTTAAACCTAGGTTTGTGGAAAGCAGTGCCAGCGTCCTCGCTGGCTGGTGTTTATATCGCTTTGCGATCGCACGTTTCAGCAGTTTTAGGTTTCTGCGGTAAAAGCTTCCGGGTCAATGTCCCAGTTTACCCAAGAAATGGCGGCACGGGCAGAAGTGAGGTCAGGAGGAACCCGTAAAACGTGAATATGATTTGTACTCGGACAAGTCATTTTCAACAGATGAATTGGTTCAATATCCACCTTAGCATCAATTTTAAGTAAGGTATATTCGCGCCAAGAGTCAAGTTCAATGGCTTGGAGTTCCTTACAGATGCGCTCATAGCCCATTTTTTCGATCAACAGTCGGCGAATTTCCGAATTTTTTTCCGTCAATAACCACTCAGCTTTTCGCTGGCTGGGGTGAGCCCAATATTGCCGAGGAAATCCCTTCATCCCAAATACAGAAACTTCCAAGTTTTGATTAGGATGATTAGCAAGTGCTGAGAAATCCTGAATCGGATTGTCCCTTAGATCAATATACTTCAAGTCTTTTAATTGTCCAATTTCCGGTGGTAGTTCTGTCAGAGAATTACGACATAAATCAAGTGTTTGTAGACTGTGCAACTGAACGATTTCCGGTGGTAGTTCTGTCAGACGATTACCCTGTAAATAAAGTGTTCGTAGACTTTGCAACTGACCAATTTCCGGTG
>DATNRE010000700.1:0-7774 GCA_036703685.1 Candidatus Obscuribacterales bacterium | reverse complement strand
AGTTTTGCCACCATCAGGGTCTAGGTCACAGACCGAATCTTCCCTATCCCCTAAACTGGATGGAAATACCCCAACCCCGGAGGATCTCGAACCTTATATTGATCAACCGTTTATTCGAGATCCGTTTATTTCCCTACCGTCTTTCCCCCAGGCGCCCGTCCCTAATACCCAAAGTTACACGGGTTCCTCCTCGCCGATCTCCTTTCAAATTGCTATTCCTAAACCAGAATCCCTAGCAAGGGAGTCGGAGGGTTCGGTCTCAAACCGAGAGAGGGGATCTCACGCTAAAATTGATCTTCCTCTAAAACATTGGGAGTTTAATCAAGCCCTAGGCTAAGATCCCCTGGGTCAATTTGTTCACCTGTCCAAAGTTTATTTATTCCTAATTATTACTGTGTTTGCGATCGCACTGAAACCCCATCAACAATATAAAACCTACGTCCTGTCTGACCCGGCTACCCAGTCGGTCTTAGAAGTTGTACCCGAACGGGGCGGAATCATTACCCGTTGGCAAGTCGGGGGTCAGGATTTACTGTATTTGGATAGTGAACGGTTTGCTAACCCGGAGTTAACAGTACGGGGCGGAATTCCGATTTTATTCCCGATTTGTGGGAATTTACCCGATGATACCTACACCTATCAGGGTCAAAAGTATCACCTCAAACAACATGGTTTTGCCCGAAATTTGCCCTGGACAGTAGCACAACAGGAGACCCATCAGGGGGCTGCAATTACCTTGGTCTTGCAAAGTAGTCCCCAAACCCGTTCAGTTTATCCCTTTGATTTTGAAGTGGAGTTTACCTATACCCTCAAGGGTAATTCTTTACGGATTTTCCAGCGCTATACAAACCTTTGCGGGACAATGGATAGTTTACCCGCCCAGACCATGCCCTTTTCCACGGGGTTACATCCTTATTTTTTAACGTTGGATAAGGAGCAGTTGGCGTTTGAAATTCCAGCCATGCAGTATCGAGATCAACGGAACCAGAAAAACCATGTGTTCACGGGGCGCTTTGATCCCTTGGAGGAGGAAATAGACGGGCTGTTCAATCCCCTAACCGGGTTAGCCACCACCACCCTTGATCACAGTCGTCGCTCTAAAATTATTATGGGCTATAGTTCCGCCTATTCTAGTGTGGTCTATTGGACACTCAAGGGCAAAGATTACTATTGTTTGGAACCTTGGACGGCCCCCCGCAATGCGATGAATACGGGAAAATTATTGACCTATCTCAAGCCCGGAGCCAGTTGTGAGATGCTCGTCCACCTGAATGCCACATTTTTTTGAAAAACCCCTTGTCAACCCGAAAGTGTTGTGTTACTATTAGAAACTGTGCGTGAGAAAAGTACAAAACGCGCGGGTCGCTAACTCAATGGTAGAGTACTCGGCTTTTAACCGATTTGTTCCGGGTTCGAGCCCCGGGCGACCCATTTTAATCCTATGGACTGTTAGGGAGCGGGGAGATATCACTGCTCCCGTTCTAGTATTCCCTAAAAAAACAAGAAATTTGTGATCCGATCCACCGGAAATTACCAAATTGTCTTAATATTGTTTTAATTAGTGACGACCTCGGAACAAATTTACAAAACAACAACTTAGGAGGCAATTTTATGGCGCTCGTACCCATGCGGCTTTTGCTAGATCATGCGGCTGAACATGATTATGGACTTCCTGCATACAATGTGAATAACATGGAGCAGATCCAAGCCATTATGCAGGCTGCTCAAGAAACCAATAGCCCTGTGATCTTGCAAGCTTCTCGCGGCGCTCGTCAATATGCGGGTGAAAGCTTCCTACGCCACCTGATTTTAGCGGCGGTGGAAACCTATCCCCACATCCCCATTGCCATGCACCAAGACCACGGCAACTCCCCCGCCACCTGCTATTCTGCCATGCGTCATGGCTTTACTAGCGTGATGATGGATGGTTCCCTAGAAGCCGATGGTAAAACCCCTGCCAGCTTTGAATATAACGTGGCTGTCACCTTGGAAGTGGTGAAAGTGGCTCACTCCATTGGGGTTAGCGTTGAAGGTGAACTGGGTTGTTTAGGTTCCCTGGAAACCATGCAAGGTGACAAAGAAGATGGTCACGGTGCAGAAGGGAAATTGACCATGGAACAGTTGTTAACTGACCCTGACCAAGCCGTTGAATTCGTAGAACGTACCCAAGTAGATGCTTTAGCGATCGCCATTGGAACCAGTCACGGCGCTTACAAATTCACTCGGAAACCCACCGGAGAAATTCTGGCTATTAGCCGCATTGAAGAAATTCACCGCCGTTTACCGAATACCCATTTGGTGATGCACGGTTCTTCTTCTGTTCCCGAAGATTTGTTGGAAATGATCAACAAATACGGCGGTCAGATCCCTGAAACCTACGGTGTTCCTGTGGAAGAAATCCAAAAAGGAATTAAGAGCGGTGTCCGTAAAGTTAATATTGATACTGACAACCGTTTAGCGATTACCGCAGCCTTCCGGGAAGCGGCTTTCTCAGATCCTTCTAACTTTGATCCTCGTCACTTCCTGAAACCTTCTATTAAATATATGAAGAAAGTTTGTGCGGATCGTTATAATCAATTTGGTTCTGCGGGTAATGCAGATAAGATCAAAGTTCAAACTTTAGATGAGTTTGCCGCTAAATACGCTAAAGGCGAATTGAGTGCTACTACTAAAACAACTGTTGCTGTTTAATTAGACCCTCAATTTTGGGATTAAATTGTCTCAGTTAATCGATTAAAAGCCTGGTTTCTTGAAAAAGAAGCTAGGTTTTTTATTATCCGCTATAGAGCTACGCATTACAGTTGTAGAGACGCGCCAATAGCCTACGGCATCGCTGCGCTCGGGCACGTCTCTACTAAATCTGTACTCATTCCCTATTCCCTATTCCCTGTTCCCTATTCCCTGTTCCCTGTTCCCTGTTCCCTAGTCCTATAGTTTCAACTATTCTGCAAAACGATATCCTTTTCCATAAACCGTATGAATTAGGGGTGTTTCTCCATTAATTTCAATTTTTCTTCTTAATAGGCGAATTTGGGCGGCTAATACATTGCTGCTCGGTTGTTCACCCTCTCCCCAGAGATGATGATGGATTTGATCATGGGTTAATAATTGCCCCGGAGAGCGCATCAAATACCCTAAAAGTTGGCTTTCCTTTTCCGATAAATCAATGATTCGTCCTCCTCGATAGGCGAGTTGATTATCTGGGTCTAATTCTAAGTCTAAGACCTGTAAACGGTTAGCATTAGTGACAGAGGATTCTATTACTTGATAACGACGGAGGAGGGCACGGACTCTGGCTAATAATTCCCGTAATTCAAAGGGTTTCATTAAATAGTCATCCGCGCCCGCGTCTAACCCTTTAACTCGGTCATCTAGGGTATCCTTTGCGGTTAAAAATAGAATGGGGGTTTGATCTGAATGCGATCGCAATTCCTGACAAATTTCTAAACCGGATTTTTGGGGCAACATCCAATCTAAAATCAATAAATTATATTGATTTTTACGAGCTAAATCACAGCCTAAATGCCCATCTGTTGCAATATCAACGGTATAGCCTTCCCGGGTTAATACCCGACTCAAAGGTTCTGTTAATTCGACTTCATCATCAACTAATAAAATTCTCATCAAATGAATTAATTTACCTAAAGACCAGGGACTTTGATGGTTTTCATGGATTGACAAAAAACGGAATTAAATTTGTTTCCCATCCCCTAATTCCTCTAACAAAGGGTAATCAGGTGACGGTTGCTCCCGTGCATCTTCTCTGACCGAGTGATGATGGAGAATCAATACTAAAAACACGAGGGCCACTAATCCCAAAACTTTCCAAATTGTCCCCGAACCCAAGGTCGTTAGCGGAAAGTGTGGGGTACGCTTCCGATTCCGACGCTCGCGCCACTCTTGATACTCACGTTCGGTGGTCATGACAAAAATCCCCTTCAGTCCTGTTCAATTAACTTATTTTTCCAACGAGCAGGGACTACGACAGAAGCTACAGATCAACCCCCACAACGGTGATGGGTTTGCCATCAATTAATTTCCCTAGCTAGTTAGGAGTAGAATATCTGTTCCCATTTTACACCCAAATACTATCAGATGTCTACGGATTTTAAACTCCGATCAAATATCCTGCTTTTAGGGATTAAAGCCTAAACTAAAACCGATTAAAAGTGCATAATTTCCGGTTCTAAATAAGCAGCATTAATCCATTCCTGCATGGCGGGAAGTGACCAAATGGTTTCAACATAATCTTGTTCAATTTCTCCCAACTTCACATCATAGGTAACAAATCGAGAAATCACCGGGGCAAACATGGCATCTACAATAGTAAAATTTCCGAATAAAAATTCACCGTGAGAACCATATTTTTCCCGGCATTCTCGCCAAATTGAGGTAATCCGATCAATATCGGTTTGTACGTCCGGTTTCATTCCCTCTCTGGGGTAACGAGTCCGACAATTCATCGGCATTTGTTGCCTTAAATTCATAAATCCGGCGTGCATTTCATAACTGACACAACGGGCATAGGTTCGGGCTTCTAATTCTTGAGGCCATAAATCATGAATCAAATTTTCAGCAATATATTCACAAATAGCGAGGGATTCCCAAACCGTTAAATCTCCATCTAATAAGACCGGAACTTTTCCCGAAGGAGAATAGCGCCGGATTTGCTTATAGGTGGTGGGAGTCCCTAAATCAATTAAAATTTCCGAAAAATTAACTCCGGCTTGCTTCAGAAGTAACCAAGGACGCAACGACCAAGAAGAATAATTTTTATTCCCAATCACCAGAGTTAACTGTCCCATAATCTGGTAAATAAAAGTTAAAGTAATTATTGCAGTTTTATCAGATACCGAATTTTCGGCCAACTGTATTAATGAATCCTAAATCCCTCATTTCTCATCTTTATGATCACCGTAGCATTACCTAAAGGCGCTTTATTGATAGAAACGATTCGGCTTCTGCAAGCTGTCGGACTTGATTTTAGCGGTTTTTTAGATCCCAGCAATCGACAACTTCAAATTCATGATCCCACCCAAACGGCCAAGGGGTTATTAGTGCGGGCGCAAGATGTCCCGGTTTATGTGGAATATGGTCAGGCCCAGTTAGGCATTGTCGGTTATGATGTCCTGCGGGAGAAAAAGCCTCAAGTGGCTTCACTTCTTGATCTCAAGTTTGGCAAGTGCCGGATGTCGGTTGCGGTTAAACAATCAAGTCCCTATCAAATTCCGGTAGAATTACCGCCCCATAGTCGGGTTGCTTCTAAATTTGTCCACTGTGCCAGCGAGTATTTTGAGAGTTTGGATTTACCTGTTGAAATTATACCACTCTATGGTTCAGTTGAATTAGGGCCGATTACGGGAATGTCTGAAGCGATTGTGGATTTAGTTTCTACGGGTAAAACATTACAGCAAAATGGATTAACAGAAATTGAGGTTTTATTTGAAAGTACCGCCTACTTAATTGCCCATCCCTTAAGTTATCGTTTGAATACGGGTGGACTGAAAGATTTAATTACTAAAATTGAAGAACAATTAACAGTTAAATGTTAATAGTTGTAGGGGCAGGTTCGTCCAGATTTAGGTGATTAACAAAGGTCTAAAAGAACCTGCCCGTACCAAATTAAGTTTTAACTCTTAACTCTTGGGGACGTGCCAAGAGCGCGTCTCTCAAATGAAAACTGATTACTTTTAACTCTTACACTGATAACTGCTAACTACTAACTGCTAACTGATTAAAATGGCTACCCTAATTTCTCCTAAGAATACTCCTAAAGAACAGAACTCCCGAGAAACAGATTGGCGCTTACTACTGCGGGTTGCTGAGTATGCGAAACGCAATCAACGGTTATTAATTTTGTGCTTAATTTTATTAATTCCCCTATCGGTTTCCGGTGCAGTGCAACCGATTATCGTCGGACAAGCGATTTCTCTGATTCGTCAAGAACCGACCACCCATCCTTTACTCAGAGAAATGTCTGTATCCGATGGATTAAATATTTTAGCAATTATTCTTCTAATTACAATTTTAGTCCGATTTTTACTGCAAGCCATTCAAGGATATTGGGTACAAAAAATTGGTCAACAAATCACGACGGATATTAGAAATGATTTATTTGATCATGTTACCTCTTTAGCGGTAAAATTTTTCGATCGCACTCCCGTAGGACGATTAATTACCCGTTTGACCAGTGATGTTGATGCCTTGGGAGATGTGTTTTCTACGGGTGCGATTGGGATTATTAATGATTTATTTTCCATTTTAGTCATTGCTATTTTAATGTTTATGATGCAATGGAAATTAGCATTAATTTTAGTTTTGATGATGGTTCCGGTAACGGCTATAATTGTTTATTTTCAACAACAATACCGAAAAGCCAATTATAAATCCAGAGACGAACTTTCTAATCTTAATTCCCAACTTCAAGAAAATATGGTCGGCATTGGGGTAGTACAATTATTTCGCCGAGAACAATTTAATTCTGAATTATTTCGCGCTACGAATCTGCGGTATATTAAAGCAGTAGATCAGACTATTTTTTACGATTCGGCCGTATCCGCAACTCTGGAATGGATTGCCTTAATTGCCATTGGCGTTGTTCTCTGGTTTGGCGGTCAGCAAGTTATAGAAAATGAATTAACTTTTGGGACGTTATCTACTTTTATTTTATATGCCCAACGATTATTTGATCCCCTGCGACAATTTGCGGAAAAATTCACGGCTATTCAATCAGGATTAACCGCAATTGAACGGATTAATAATATTCTCAATGAACCGATAGAAATTCAGGATCTTGATCAAATTACCGCCCATCTTTCCACCTTGGATTCTGATGATCATAACTGGGTACAAATGGGAGAAATTCGGTTTGAAAATGTTTGGTTTGCCTATAAAGATGATGACTATGTGATCAAAAACCTGAATTTAACCATCCGTCCCGGGGAAAAAGTGGCTTTAGTGGGGCCCACGGGGGCTGGAAAAAGTACGATTATTCGGCTATTGTGTCGATTATATGAACCGACTCAAGGACGAATTTTAGTCGATGGCATTGATATTCGAGAGTTACGCCAAACTGAACTTAGACGTCATATTGGGGTAATTTTACAGGATGGTTTTTTATTCGCTGGAGATGTTAAAAGTAATATTACCCTGGGAGAATCCTATAGTTTTGAAGACATTGAACAGGCGGCGAAAAGTACGAATATCAATCGTTTTATTGAACAGTTACCCCAAGGATATAATACGGAACTGCGAGAACGGGGAACTAATTTATCCAGTGGTCAAAAACAACTGTTAGCCTTTGCCCGGGCAGCTATTCGGAATCCTCAAATTTTAGTCTTAGATGAAGCTACGGCTAATTTAGATGTGGGAACGGAAGTTTTAATTCAAGAAGCCTTAGAACGTCTGTTAAAAGAACGTACTGCGATTATTATTGCTCACCGTCTTTCAACTATTAGAAATGTGGATAGAATTTTAGTATTAAAACGGGGTCAATTGGTTGAGTCGGGAAGTCATGATGATCTGCTGACACAAAACGGATTATATGCCAGTTTATATAACTTGCAAATGTTAACAATACAGGAATAAGGATCACAGATTTAAAGGGATTTCACGGATTTCACGGATTTTAATTTGTGTCATCTTCTTAAATCTGTGATGGGTAACTGATATAGCAACCGCGCCTAGCTATTAGGACTACTTATCGGCTGTCATTACCGCAGAGAGTGCGGTAATCCATGTCAATAGCGTTATGGCGACTGCTATAACTGATAAC
>DATNRE010000699.1:0-2076 GCA_036703685.1 Candidatus Obscuribacterales bacterium | reverse complement strand
ACTGGAGTGGATTGCCCCAAAGATATTATGGTTAAATCTATTGTGTTTAGGAGTATTAGCGCACAGATTAAGATTAAGGTTATTCTTACCTCATAGGAAATGGTTTGTGCAACACCTCGTAATGCCCCCAGTAAGGCATATTTTGAATTAGAGCATCATCCAGCCAGGAAGGTAGAGTATACGCTGGTTCTTGAGACACATAGGAAGTAAAGAATACCGAAAATAATGTAGAAGGCTTGATATTGATGAGGATATAACACTCATAGGAGTAGGGCTAAGCTTAGTCTTAGCACTGGTGCCCCTATGAATGGTAATTGATTGGCGAGTGTTGGCTTGGCTTGTTCTTTAGTAAATAGTTTGATGGCATCGGCGAATGGTACAGGTAACCCCATTAAAATGGGCTTGTTGGGCCCCTTACGTGTTTGGAAGTAACCCAGAAATTTACGCTCTATTAAGGTGTAGAATGCTATAGCCATTAGGGCTAAGATGTACCTCAGAGCAATTGAAATAATAGATTGAATTGACATTGACAATGGGATTTATCCATAAACGGGGTTTAAGTCCGGTGCACTAGTCTGCCACATTGTCAGGAATGTAGATGAGTCGAACATCTAATTAGGACGTTCAAGGTCCCGTGCTTCCGAAGCTACAGACCGCTATTGAGAAACTCTCTCTTTTCAAGTGCAAGTTGAAGGTTCTATATAAACTAAATTGCATAGTGAGTGATTAAAAATCATATTTTGATCCTAAGTCAAGCGCACTATTCTGCCAACCCACTAAGATTGTGAAATTTATTTTGAATTAGATTTATTCTTTTTTTGTCAAGATTTGATATATCTAGGTCCTTTCGTACTATAGATATAGGTGATGTGCGGATAGAAACTAACCTGGCTTGCGCCGGTCTGAACTCAGCTCATGTAGGAGTTTAATGGTTGAACAAACCATCTTGCCATGTCTGCTGCGACATGGAGAAGTCCTAAGCCAACATCGAGGTGCCAACCCCTCTTGTCGATAAGGGCTCTCTAAGAGGATTAGCCTGTTATCCCTAAGGTAGCTTGATTCTTTGATCTTGAGTAAGGATCTTTGGTGGGATAGGTATATCTTTTAGTTTGGGGGTGATGAATGTCCCCCGGTCGCCCCAACCGAACCGCTAGCTACTATTTATGTAGATTTTAGGTAAAGCTCTATAGGGTCTTCTTGTCCTGCATATGAATTTAAGCTTCTTCACTTAAAGATAAATTTTTAAGGGCTTAAAGGAGACAGGTGTATTCTCGTTTGTCCTTTCATTCTAGCCTACAATTAATAGGCAAGTGATTATGCTACCTTTGCACGGTCAGGATACCGCGGCCGTTGAATTACTCACTGGGCAGGATTTACCACTTATATAGTACAAGTGGCAATGTTTTTGGTAAACAGTCGGAATACAGGTTGCCGAGTTCCTTCTTTAAGGTTATGATATGGTATATTGATTATACACAAAATACTAATTTTTACATAATATGAATAGAATATAGTTGTTCTATTATTCTGAGTAGACGGATCATTTTCTTTATAGTTAAAAGGTTTGTTAGACTGTAACGTGATTCAGATGGCTGGTTTTGAGCCTACTATGGTTCGTTCTTTTTAAAGGAATAGATTTTCAATTGCAGGCTTGTCCCTGCAGTTGTGACACAGTAAAATATACTTGTATTAATATATAATGATCCCCAGAAACCAGCTATATCCCTGCGCGGTGGTATGTAGCCCCTACTTATTTATCTTTTCATGGTGATGCTACAACATTGAATGAGATCTTAGCAGTAAATAAGTAGCTCGCAAGGGCTTCGGGCTTAAAAATAATTATTTTGCTTGTAAAACCATTATGCACAAGGTACAAGGGGATATCTTTTCTTTTTGTAGGTGTTGTTTCCTTATCAGTACTAGGATTTAGTGTTTGAGGGAAGTTTATTACTTAATTGTTTATATTTAGTGTTTAAAGGTAGAAGATTTAAAGGTGCTTGCAGGATAAACTTACGTTTTTTCCTTAGTGTAAGTAAGGGGCATTTTATATGCTATATCCTGATCAGGTTCAATTTC
>DATNRE010000698.1:0-2698 GCA_036703685.1 Candidatus Obscuribacterales bacterium | reverse complement strand
TCAGATAGACACCCAAAAAATAGCCCCCCTGTTGTCTAGGGGGGTTAGGAAAATCTCGGCTATTGTTCGGCCCCATTTAAAATTTGTTCAAATCAAGTCCGGCTTTTTTTGCCATGGCTTGTAACCCTTTGAGTTCAATGGTTTTAATGGCTTTTGTAGAAAGTTTTAATCTGACAAAACGATTGCCTTGAGGCCACCAAATCCGTTTCCACTGTAAATTCGCTTCCTGCAATTTGTGGGTGCGACGGTGGGAGTGGGACACGGCCATACCGTTATTGGCTCTCTTTCCCGTTAACTGACAAATCCGAGACATGGTTAACTCCAGCTTACTGTATTAAAAGTCCAAACCTCCATTATACTTGACACTCTCAGGTCTAAAGACACTGAGATTCTGCGGACAGAATTAGATTAAACTAATTCTCGCTACGATTGCCAAAGATCGTCTACTGAGTTGATTAAGCGATACGCCTAATCTTCCCGATACTTTTACCTTTAAATTGAGACACTTTCAGAAGCCATCACTAAGCCAAGTTGCGGTACGCTCTGCAATCTGCCACTATTTACTCCTTGCTTGTCATACTGCCGTTAGAACTTGAACCTAACCGTTGTTTCAGGGGAGTCGGGATTTCTCCGTACTAGAATGCTTCAACACGCAGATGTTTATTGTTCTTACTTGTGTTTTTTGATTTTAGCACATCTTTTAATATTTTCAGGGGAATAAATTCCCCTGCGCCGTGTTTCCTCTGGTGGTCTGAAGACACTGAGTTTCCACACTCCCAGACTTGTCTTATGAATGGGGTCACTATTTTGATCAGGACTTACGCAAATTGGGGGATATAACCCTAGATGTAGGGGTAATTCATGAATTACCCCGACTCTTGATGGCGGTGATGCGTAAGTCCTGATTTGCCTTGTTAGTGTTGATTTTAATTCCGTCGGAAGTTCTACTTAACAAATCGGATGCTGACCCGGTTTGACCGCGTGAATATTTTCACTCCCTGAATGGGGCCATCCTCGGCGATCGCCCGCTTCGGCGGGTTGTCCCCAACCCAATTGTAATAACATTTCTAAAAAACTCGATTTTTCCCACTTCCAAATACAAGCCCATTCCGTCCTTTGCACAATTCCATCTACTTCCTGAACACAAATCTGGCGATAATCTTTACCCCCATTTAAACTTAAATATAAATCCATCCCCGCCGTCACATCATGCCAAAAGTCTAACACCGCAATCCTTGATTGTTTCAAGGGTTCAAAATCCCCGGGTAAAGCGATTAATTGTTCATCAATAATTGGAAACTTGAGGCTTTTTTCCTGAACCTTAATTTCTCGCCAAACAATTCCCGATACTTGATAGTCTTGTTGATACTGATGGATTGTAGCTTTAAAATTCTGATAGGCGGTAAACTTTTGAATCCCCTCGGGTTTTAAAAAACAATCAACCACTGGATTACCGACGGCCGGAGTTGCCCTTAAATTCAAACGCTCTCCTTTCAGGCACGCTTGGCGCTCCTGTTTTAAGATTTGGATCAGTTCCTCTGTACTGTAGATTTTTGACATCAGAAACGTCCTAAATTGCCAATATTTATAGGATAGGCCTGCAATTGAGAACATGGTAGTCCATCTCGATTAGGGATGTCAAGGAACTGATCGGCAAGTTCAACCTCTTAAAAGCTGATTAGTTAATAGAATTGAGTTTAGATTTTAATAACTTCAATTGATCGGAACTCAGCTTAACTTTAACATCAATTAACTGTTGATGATCCCGTAATAAAATCATGCCATTGCCTACGGCTAAATCGGGATCGGTTAATTCAATTATTTGATAAGGAGGTTGATAGCCTTCAACTCGAATTACCACTTGCTGTTGAGATTGGGGGAAAATATATAGTCGTTTTTGTTGAGAATCCAGTTCTAATTTATGGGGAGTAATATTCAGTTCTTGGGGATATTCCGGTTTAAAATAATAGAGTGTAATCCCCCGAATTTCTGGGTTTTTGATCTTAAAGGTTTCATCAAAACGTTGAGGTTGCCAATCTAAATTGCTTAAATTCCCATCCGTAGGAATTAGGCGTTGTTGCCACTGTATTGACCGATCCTGTAGGGATGCCCACCACTGACGAATCAGATCGAGATGGGTTGCATTATCGGGGTGATCGCTACCAGACAGCCAAAGGGTAATCATGATTTTTTTATCCTATTTTTTTGTAAGTTCTTAACATCAATTCCCACAAATCTCTGATTTTCTCCCTAATATTCTCTGTACCCGACCTGATCCAAACGATGTTGTTTTTCTAAAACAGATTGTTTAAGATTTTCTCGATAGTCTTGAACTTTTTGTAAGAGTTCAGGATCATGACTGGCTAGGATTTGTACCGCTAATAAACCCGCATTTTTAGCATTCCCGATCGCCACGGTAGCCACGGGAATTCCCCCCGGCATTTGTACAATAGAATAAAGAGAATCCACTCCCTGTAATGTCCGTGTGATCACCGGAACTCCAATCACCGGCAGAGGAGTTAAAGCCGCAACCATCCCGGGTAAATGGGCCGCACCTCCGGCTCCGGCAATAATCACTTTTAATCCTCTTAAATGGGCGGTTTGAGCGTATTCAAACATCCGTTCTGGGGTACGATGGGCGGAAACAATAGCTACCTCATGGGGGATGTTGAATTGTTCACAAATGGCGATCGCCTCG
>DATNRE010000697.1:0-1550 GCA_036703685.1 Candidatus Obscuribacterales bacterium | reverse complement strand
GGTTTAGAGCAAATTGCGATCGCAGAAAATCATCTCAATTTTCGGAATCAATTATTTGTCGCCATGACTCGTTCTCGAGGTTGGTTAAGATTAAGTGGTTTAGGTTCCTATCCGCTTTATGAAGAAATTTCACAGGTGATTAAAAGTGGAAATACCTTCACCTTTCCCCTCATATTTTCACCGCAACGGGATATTAGTATTAGCACCAGGGGGGAACTAATGCGAAGATATCAAAACGGCGATCGCAATTTTCAAGGTATCAACCTATCGGGTCTGGATTTAAGCGGAGTCAATTTAAGTTATGCTAATTTAATTGGAGCTAATTTCCAAAATGCCAATCTCACCCAAGCCAACTTAAAACAGGCTAAATTAGTCGTAGCGAATTTAAGTGAAACCGAAATGACCGGTGCGAACTTACAGCGAGTCAAGTTAGTCAGTGCCAATTTACAACAGACCCGATTGAATGGTTGTGATTTGAGACGAGCAGACCTGAGCGATGCCGATCTCAGTCAAGCACAATTAATTGGTGCTAACTTAAAAGATGCTAATTTAAGTGGGGCTAATCTGGCTTGGGCTAACCTTTCCGGTGCCAATCTCCAGGGAACCGTTCTACCTTCGACAGAAGCGAGTTTGCATGGGGCGGTATTACCCGAGGGTCTGATCTTTGAGGAAAGCCCTGAATAACCCCCGCCGATCTACTATGATTAAAAGAGTTTGGGATATTATATCCGTGTTCGTTAATTCCCAATTGCTGCGTAACTTGCCTTTCCTAACCGATAACAATTGAACTGGTGATTGTTGATTAACCCACACCCCCTTTCCGGTTTCGATAAGCGAGAATCCCGTTATGATTACTTTACCTGGCTATCAGATTCTTAACCCTATTTATAACGGATCGAGAACACTCGTTTATCGTGGAATTCGGTTGTCCGACCAGTATCCCGTGGTGATTAAATTATTACGCAGTGAATACCCAACCGTAGCATCCTTGATCGAATTTAGGAATCAATATCGGATTACCAAAAACCTCAATATAGAAGGAATTGTTCCGATTCTGGATTTGGAACCCTATTCTAATGGGTTTGCCTTGATTATGGAAGATCAAGGTTATATTTCACTGGCAGATTATTGGGTGAGTCGAGAATTTACCTTGGGTGAATTATTAAGAATTGCCCTGGAAATTACCGGAATTTTAGAACAGTTATATCAACATCGAATTATTCACAAAGATGTCAAGCTGCAAAATATTTTAGTACACCCTGAAACCCTAAAAATTCAACTGATTGACTTTAGTATTTCTACCAAAATTGACAGTAAAAATCAAGAATATTTTAATCCCCACGGGTTAGAGGGAACTTTAGCCTATATGTCTCCAGAACAGACAGGAAGAACCCATCGCGGTATTGATTACCGTACCGATTTATATTCTTTGGGAGTAACACTTTATCAATTATTCACACGCAAACTTCCCTTCCAATCTTCCGAACCTTTAGAGTTAATTCATGCCCATTTAGCCCTCTCGCCCCTGCCTCTGGTTGAAATTAAACCAT
>DATNRE010000696.1:0-9051 GCA_036703685.1 Candidatus Obscuribacterales bacterium | reverse complement strand
TGTAATGGTTGGACAAAAATGGATGTTAAGCCAACTAGAAAAGTTTGCACCCGTCGTTAAGATTGAAGGTTATAAAACCGCATCAACTCGTAAATATTTGGGGCTAACCAAGAACAAAGCAGACAAATCCCAGCCGGAATTCAACACTCATGCAGTTGATGGTGTAGCGATTGCAGCAACAGCTTTTGTTGAGTATCGCCCATATCATACAGCAAAAACTGATGGTGCTAATTGGTTTGGTGATGTTGTTATCACTACTGCCCAATTCCGAGTTATTCGCAGACCCCCTTTTTCTCGTCGCCAACTTCACTTAATGCTCCCGGCAAAAGGCGGAGTGCGTCGTAAGTATGGAGGGTCTACAACTCGTCATGGATTTCGCAAGGGTGATTTGGTCAAATCTCCCAAGGGCGTTGGCTACGTCAGTGGTGATACCGAAAGACAAGTATCTGTCAGCGATGCTAACTGGAAACGGTTAGGGCAGATTGCTTCTAGTAAAGTACAGTTAATTCGCCGTTCCAACGGGTTAATTGTTACCTAGAAGATTTTGTAAAGCCGTCCTCCGCTTCGCTAAAGGACGGGGTTTCAAACCCAATTTTTTCGATGACTCAATCTGTAATTCTGCATTTAAAGGACGTCGGTAAACAGTTTCCTCACAACCAGACCCCAGCCGTTCAAGCCGTTAACCTAGACTTACATGAAGGGGATATTTTAGGGCTATTAGGCCCTTCTGGGTGTGGGAAAACCACCTTATTGCGAATGATTGCCGGATTTGAACAACCGGACACCGGAACTATTACCCTAGCGGGGCGGGAAGTGGCGGGCTTGGACTATTGGATACCGCCAGAACAACGGGATGTGGGAATGGTGTTTCAGGATTATGCCCTATTTCCCCATTTAACCGTCGCCAATAATATTGCCTTTGGGCTAAAAAATACTAAGAAAAAATCTAGTTTAGCCATTAACAGACGGGTAGCAGAAGTTTTAGAATTAGTCGGATTATCGGGTTATGAAAAACGCTATCCCCATGAACTCTCGGGAGGACAACAACAACGGGTCGCCCTAGCCCGCGCCTTAGCTCCCCATCCGGCTTTAGTCTTATTAGATGAACCTTTAAGTAATTTAGATGTGCAGGTGCGGTTAAGATTGCGCCAGGAATTACGGGATATTTTAAAAGTAGCAGGAACCACCGCAATTTTTGTCACCCACGACCAGGAAGAAGCCCTAGCGATTTCCGATTGGGTAGCGGTGATGCAAAACGGACGCTTAGAACAGTTTGGCACGCCTGAAGCAATTTATCGCCAACCCGCCTCTCGGTTTGTGGCAGAATTTGTCACCCAAGCTAATTTTATTCCCGCCAAACGTCGGGGAGATTTTTGGGAAACAGAAGTGGGTTGTTTTGCGATTAACCCCTATGTTGTGGATGCGGTTAATCCCGATTGGGAGGAATTAGACCGGGTGGAATTAATGGTACGGCAAGAGGATTTTATTCTTAAACCCGATGATAATGCCCCGGTTGTGATTCGCGATCGCCAATTTCTCGGACGGGAAAATCACTATAGTTTACAGGTTCCATCCGGTCGGGAACTCATCGCCCGAACCAGTGCTACAACCGCTTTACCTGTGGGAATGCGAGTTAATGTTTCTGTGCTTGAAAATGCGTTGCGGGTGTTTCCCAGTCGTAAAAATTAGGGACGGGTTGAGGATGCGGTATTTAGAGTGAGCGATCGCACCCTCAACTAACATTATCAAGGCAAAATATATAACCCAAATTCACCCTAAATTTAGTAAACCCCGTTGTTGCGCTTGAGCACAATCAGAAGACTATCATAAAAACAATTAATCTTAATCTCCTCGTTTCTAGGTAGAACCTAGAAATGCTATTCATGGAGGCTGCGCCTCCTGTTATTTGAGGCAGAGCCTCAAAATTGGCATTCCAATGCAGAGCATTGGAACGAGAGAATAATTAATCTTAATCCCCTCGTTTCTAGGTTCTACCTAGAAATGCTATTCATGGAGGCTTCGCCTCCTATTATTTGAGGCAGAGCCTCAAAATTGGCATTCCAATGCAGAGCATTGGAACGAGGGAACTATTACTCTTGTTGATTCATTTGAGATGCAAATTGAGGACAAAAATGTTTAGTAGCTAAGACTAAACGAAAACTGACAAGACGAAGATTAGCTCTGTATGTTGCTGAACCTTCCTCTTGTTGAGACAGTTTTTGAGATTCAGATTTAATAATATCTTGGTAAGATTCACCTGATTGAAAAGCATCACAAAATTTTTTGGCTTCATTAACTTCTTCATTTTGTGAATTTTTGATTGTGCTTAATAGAAGACTTTTTAACAAAGGTTCTTCCTGGGAATTAGCCAACTTTTTATAGTCTTCAATAAAAGATTGTTCCACTGATAAATTATTCAAAATTTGAGCAGGATCTTGAATAGTAGAATTTAATCTTCCACACATATAAGTTGGAATTCGCATATTTTGATTGACAGAATTGATCCAAAAGCAACCCTCAACTTCTTGGGCTTTAAGTTCTAAAGTTGAAAATAAGAAAGTATTTAATAATGTCAATGGTAGAATAAATTTTGACATTATTTGATTGATTTTCATGTTTATATATCCTTAAAATATCAATACTAAATTATTATCTCCAGTCTACAAAAACGGGTGGTATTTTTATATCACTTTCTCTGCGACCTCCTAAATCTGTGTCTTTCAAAACAGGTTTTCTAAATTCACGTCTTTGGTTGGGAGCCAAATAAGCTTCTACATCTAATGTTTCAGTTGTAATCACATCTCCTGTTGATTTATCCTCAAATTGTAAGGTTATCTGACTAACTTGAATAGTTTCATTTGTTCTATTAGTAATTGTACCTATTATAAAAGGAAATTCTGATCTTTCCCTAATTATTTTTGTATTAGTTAAAGCAATGCCTTTAATAATAGCCGGAGGCTCTAACTCTGCTTTTAATTCTGGGATACAGATTCCATCTAAATTAACAACTCGCTCTGTATGATCAACAATAAAACAACCAGGATTTTCCTGTGCTATAGCAACATTTTGCTGATCAGAAGTTACTAAAATAGTAATTGTTGATACACCCAGAAGTGAAATTAAGCTAATTCCTGCAACTTGATTGTAACCGTTAAATTGATTAAGCATACGTTCTCCTTTTGTTTAAAATTTAGCAAGAGAAACCAGAACATTTTTAATGTCTATAGTTTCCATCTAGCTAAGTTCAAACTTGTGTTAAAATTAGCTGATTTGAATGAAAACTATTCAAATATGGGATAGCGGGGTTAAATCAAAACTTAAAACTATTTATTGGGGATAATTCGCTCAGATAAAAAATTACTACACATCATTTTTACTAGGTATTATTATCTGATCATTTGTGATTCTGTACAATCGGAAAAAGTCGGATTAAGTCGGTAATTTTATAATTTATTTTTCTGTTAAAAAGTCGGAAAAGGTCGGAGAAAGTGGTTGAGGTAGGAAAAAGTCGGGTACAATAGAGACTAAACTAACATCTAACACAGGGTATGGACGTGCAAGAAGTCCTCAGACTAGCGGATCACTTGGTTTTTACTAAGACCGGAAAGCGCTTAGATGATCTTCAAGAAGCAATATTGCGGGGGAGTTTAGAGAACGAAAAATACTCAAAAGTGGCGGATACGTTTCACTGTTCTGAAGGTCATGTCAAGGATATTGCTTCTGATTTATGGAAAATTCTCTCCGATGCTCTAGGGGAAGAAGTGAGAAAATCTAATTTCTGTTCAACTCTGAAGCGACAAAGATATTCTAATTTCTTAAATTTTGCCAAAGATTCTGTACAAATTAATCATATTAATATTTGTCATGAACCTCCTTTATCCTCAGATGATTTGGCTACACATAAAAACAATAAAAATGAACCTTTATTAAGACTTAATTTAGATGATGCACCTGATATTTATGAATTTTTTGGACGCATAGAAGAACTGGAAACTTTAAGAGATTGGATACTCAAACAACGCTGTCGAGTAGTAATGCTTTTGGGAATGAGTGGAATCGGAAAAACCGCATTAGCAGTTAAATTAGTTCAAGAGATTCAACAAAACTTTGATGTGGTAATCTGGCAAAGTTTGGATACTGCACCCGCTTTAAATGAATTATTGATAAATTTACTGCAATTTTTATTAGATGAATCTAAAAGTAAACTTCCGATAAATTTGAATGAACAATTGAGCGAATTAATGAAGGTATTGCGATCGCAACGTTGCTTAATTATTTTAGATGATTTTCAAACTCTATTTAATTCAGGTCAATTAGCTGGAAATTATCAACACAATTTTGAGAATTATCGGTTATTTATTAAAAAAATCAGTCAATTCAATCACCAAAGCTGTATTATACTCAATAGTTGGGAATTACCAAAAGATTTAATTGAATTAAGAGATAAAAATACAGCGATACATTGTTTATTGCTTTCTGGTTTAGGACAGTCGGCAAAAGATTTGTTAAAAGCTCATGGATTATCAGATATTGAAAATTGGAATACTTTACTTGATTATTATGGAGGAAATCCATATTTTTTAAATAGTATTTCTACAGTTATTAAAAACTTATTTGGGGGTAAAGTTTCTGAATTTTTGGATTATGAAACTTTATTTATAGGAGAAGATCTAATAGAAAGTCTGACTCAACAGTTTAATCGATTATCGGAATTAGAGCAAAAAATTATTATTCATTTAGGACAAAACCCTAACAGGATTATGCTATCGGAGTTTCAATCTAATCTGAAATTATCTCCTTCTGATATATTAAAAGCCTTAGCTTCTTTAGGACAACGGTGTTGGATTGAAAGATTAGAATTAGAGAATCAAATCTATTTTACCCTTCAACCGATGCTAAAACACTATATTCAAGCTATGCAGAAACCGGGTTTCTAACAAAATCTTAGAAACCCGGTTTCTTGAGTTGTGCGTAAGTCTAAAAAAAATAAGGTGAGTTATAACTTGCGTCAACCCACCTGAAAATCAATATTGAATCAAAGATTAACCCTTCAAAGCTTCGGCGCCACCCACCACTTCCAGAAGTTCCTGGTTAATGGAAGCCTGACGAGCTTTGTTGTAGGATAAGGTCAGGGATTTAATTAAATCTCCAGCATTTTCACTCGCATTACTCATCGCCGTCATCCGGGCGGCTAACTCGCTGGCAATCGATTCTTGCCAAGCGCGTAACAATTGGTTAGTTAAAAACAAAGGTAATAACGCATCCAAAATCTGGGCGGGATCTTGTTCAAAAATCATATCTCTGGGTAAATCCGTGAGAGTATTTTTGACTTTCTCCCGTGAGACTTCAAATTGACCATTTTTAGTTGTCAAACGGAAAATCTCATCATCTTGAGGTTCCAACCCTTGAGGATCAAGGGGCAAGAGGGTTTGAATTACCGGACGAGAAGCAATTAACGAAACAAATTTCGTATAAATTAACTCAATCCGATCCAATTCCCCGGATAAAAATAAATCCAGAAGGTTGTCCGCAGAATCCCGCACTCTTTCTAAAGCTGGATTCTTCTCTGGATTTTCCACCGTAACCCGAATAGGAGTATCCCGTCTTTGGAAATACTGAATCGCTTTGCGTCCCACTAACAAATAGGTGCATTCAATCCCTTCGGCTTCTAACTCCTGGGCGCGAGTTTCAGCCCGTTTAATCACGCTACTATTATAAGTACCACACAAGCCCCGATTACCAGCAATCACCAGTAATCCGACCTTTTTAACTTCCCGTTGTTTGAGTAGCGGTAAATCAGCTTCTTCAAATTTCAAACGGGATTGTAACCCATAAAGAATTCCGGCTAATCGATCAGCAAAAGGGCGGGAGGCCAAGACTTGTTCCTGGGCACGACGCACTTTAGCCGAAGCAACTAGACGCATCGCTTCTGTGATTTTCTTAGTGTTTTTAACCGAATCAATGCGATCGCGGATCGCTTTTAAATTTGACATAGTTTTGTCTATAACAGGGAACAGGGAACAGGTAACAGGGAACAGGTAAAGGTTTGCCGTATCAGTCTTTGTCAAACACTTTTTTTGCGACTGCCATATCACCCAACAGTTAAAGAGTCAACAGTGAACAGGATCTTAACTTTTCACTGATCACCCTTAACTCTTTCACTGATAAATGATAACTGTTAACTCATTAAGGAGAAACTAAGAAGGTTTGTTTAAATTCGTTGATCCCTTCTTTGAGCAGACCTTCCGCTTCATCGTCGAGGACTTTTTTGCCTTGAACGATTTCAACATATTTGGGTTTGCTATTTTTCAGATATTCCCGCAGTCCAATGGCAAAAGTAACGATTTTTTCAACGGGGATCTCATCGAGATAACCATTAATTCCCGCGTAAATCACCGCCACCTGTTCAAACAATTGCAGGGGAGAATTTTGGGACTGTTTTAACAATTCTTGTAGACGTTTGCCCCGTTCCAATTGGTTACGGGTAGCTTGGTCTAAATCGGAGGCGAACTGAGAAAATGCAGCTAATTCAGCATACTGAGCCAACTCCAATTTCACTTTCCCGGCCACTTTCTTCATGGCTTTGGTTTGGGCTGCCGAACCCACCCGGGATACGGAAATCCCCGCATTCACCGCCGGACGTAAACCGGAGTTAAACAAGTCGGAGGAGAGGAAGATCTGACCATCGGTAATCGAAATCACGTTGGTCGGAATATAGGCGGAAACGTCACCGGCTTGGGTTTCAATGATCGGTAAGGCTGTCATACTGCCGCTACCGAGTTCGTCGTTGAGTTTGGCCGCCCGCTCTAATAAACGAGAGTGGAGGTAGAACACATCCCCGGGATAGGCTTCCCGTCCGGGGGGACGACGGAGTAACAGGGACATTTGACGGTAGGCTTGGGCCTGTTTAGATAAGTCATCATAGATGACCAGGGTGTGTTTGCCCTTGTACATGAAATACTCGGCGATACTTGCCCCAGTGTAGGGAGCCAGGTATTGCAGGGTTGCGGATTCACTAGCACTGGCAGCCACAACCACGGTATAGGCCATCGCCCCTTTTTCTTCTAGGGTTGCTACGACTTGAGACACCGTAGAGGCTTTTTGACCAATGGCAACGTAGACGCAGATCACGTCTTCGCCCTGTTGGTTAATAATCGTGTCAATGGCGATGGAGGTTTTCCCGGTTTGACGGTCACCAATGATTAATTCCCGTTGACCCCGACCAATGGGGATCATGGAGTCAATGGCGGTAATCCCGGTTTGCATGGGTTCGCAAACAGAACGACGGGAGATAATCCCAGGGGCCGGAGATTCTAATAAGCGAGTTTCAGACCCTTTAATATCGCCTTTGCCATCAATGGGACGGGCTAAGGCATCAACCACCCGGCCTAACATGGCATCGCCCACGGGGATTTGAGCAATTCTTCCGGTGGCGGTGACGGCGGAACCCTCTTGGATCTCCCGACCTTCACCCATTAACACCGCACCGACGTTATCTTCTTCTAGGTTGAGGGCAATACCGATGGTACCGTCGGCAAATTCTAAGAGTTCGCCGGACATGGCTTTATCTAAACCATAAATCCGGGCGATACCGTCACCGACTTGTAGAACAGTTCTGACGTTGGTTTCTTTAACGTCCTGGTCGTACTGTTTAATTTGTTGCTGAATAATACTGCTAATTTCGTCAGGTCTGATCGCTACCATTGTTCTTGTCAGTAGTTAGAGGTTATCAGTTAAAAAAAGATCCCCGACATGATCATGACGGGTCACTAGATTTTATTGGGCTAATTTGATTCCAATTCGGCGCAGTTGTCCACGCAAACTGGCATCGACCACCCGAGATCCAACTTTAATAATTACACCGCCCAAGAGTTGAGGCTCGATGGTTGTGGAAATTTCCACGGCTCGAGCATTGGTCATGGCTTTGACTTTTGCGGTTAAGGTCTCTTGTTGGGCCTCGGTTAACGGATGGGCGGAAGTGACTTCCGCCAAGACCGTTTGATTGAGTTTCCGCAGTAGGGCTAAATACTGTTTACCAATTCCCTCTAGGAATAAAATCCGGCCCCGATCCACTAAGAGCATTAAGAAATTCCGCAGGGCGGGATTCATTTCGTCTCCGGTGATCCGTTGCAGAATGGCTTTTTTATCCTGGGGTTTTACCACCGGACTGCCTAGAAAGGTTTTTAATTCTGCGGAACTGTCGAGTAATTCGAGTAATGAACGAATATCATTGCCGAATTCTTCGGTTAAATTTTTAGATTGAGCCACGGACATTAACGCCGAAGCGTAGGGCTCAATAATTTGTCCTGCGATCGCGCTCATCTTAACCTCCCAGCAGCATTAGACTCTGATCAATCAATCGCTCCTGAATTTGATCATCAAGCCGTTGTTTGATTTGGGCTTCTGCCCGTTCAATGGCTTGACTCGCAATCACAGAACGCAGTTGAGCGATCACCCGTTCCCGTTCTGAATCTAACTCTTGGCTGGCCGTGGCCCTCATCCGTTCCACATCTTCGGTGGCTTTAACCAGAATCAAGTCAGCAACGGTTTTAGCCCGTTCCTCCGCTTCGGCTAAAATCCGTTGGGCTTCGGTTTGGGCGTCACTGAGTTTCTGCTGTTGTTGGGCCAGAGATGCCTGGGCTTGTTCTTGGCGCTGTTCTGCCTCTTGAATGGCTTCTTCAATAGCAGAGCGTCTTTCACTGAGGATTTTTCCTAAAAACCCTCGGCCAAAGTAAACCAGTACACCAATCAGAATAGCTAGGTTAATTAGGTTCGTCTCTAAAATATTGGTATTGAGACCGAATCCAGCTTCCGAGCCAGCTTCTGTGGCTAGTAATAAAACAGTCTCCATGATGTTCTTCTCATAAATGCGCGGCCTAAGATCTAACCTCTGATTTAGCAGGTCAGACTTGAGCCTGGGCTATCTTCAAATCGGAATTTTCTGGGAATCTAACCAGCGAATTAGCTTTGCTGCTTCACAAGCTAGGGCATCCAAGATTATTTAACTAACTCAGCCCCTAATAATTTTTCTAAGATTTGGCGACTGAGCGG